>CALEOQ010000025.1 GCA_937910255.1 uncultured Caulobacteraceae bacterium
GGAAGTGGTGTGGGGTGTGTTTGTGCAAGCAGAAGACGGCAGACGAGGATACGACGTGACTGGAGTGCAGACGTGTGCTCTGCCGATATAGACCGCCGCCAAGGCCGGGAAGTTTGGGGAGGCCGCCGCCGAGTCCGCCAAGGCCGGGACCGCCAGGGCCACCAAGTCCGGCGAGGCGGGCCTTGGCCTCCTCGATATCTTGCGGGGTCGGGGCCTTGCCGCCGCCCATGGCCTTCATGCGAGCCATGTCCGCGCCGCCGGCGCCGCCGCCGGTGAGCATGCCCGCCATCTTGGCGAAGCCCTTGCCCCCGTCGCGGCTCATCATCTTGAAGGCGTCGGCCATCTGGCGGTGCTGTTTCAGCAGCCGGTTGACCTCGGCCACCTCGACGCCGGCGCCCTTGGCGATGCGCCGCTTGCGCGAGGCCTGCAGGATGTCGGGCTTCTTGCGCTCGATCTTGGTCATGGACGAGATGATCGCGGCCTGGCGGTCCAGGGTCTTGTCCGAAACATTGGCCTCGGCCATCTGCTTCTTCATCTTCTGGACCCCGGGCAGGAAGCCCATCAGCCCCTCCATGCCGCCCATCTTCTTCATCTGGGCGAACTGGTCGGCCATCATGTCCAGGTCGAACTGGCCCTTGGCCAGCTTCTTGGCCATGACCTCGGCCTTGGCCTGGTCGAAGTCCTGGGCCGCCTTCTCCACCAGGGCGACCACATCGCCTTGGCCCAGGATCCGGCCGGCCACCCGGCGGGCGTCGAAGACGTCCAGGCCGTCGATCTTTTCCGAGACGCCCAGGAACTTGATGGGCAGGCCGGTGACCGCGCGCATGGAGAGCGCCGCCCCCCCGCGGCCGTCGCCGTCCGACCGGGTCAGGACCAGGCCGGTCAGCGGCAGGCGCTCGTGGAAGGCGGTGGCGGTGCGCACCGCGTCCTGGCCGGTGAGCGCATCGGCCACCAGCAGGGTCTCGGACGGGCCCGCGATCTTCGCGATTTCGGCCGCCTCGGCCATCATCGCCTCGTCCAGCGTGGTGCGGCCGGCGGTGTCGAGGATCAGGACGTCATAGCCCTGCAGCTTGGCGGCCGACAGGGCGCGCCGGGCGATCTCAGGCGCCGACTGACCGGCCACGATGGGCAGGCTGTCGACGCCGGCCTGGGTCGCCAGGGTGGCCAGCTGTTCCATGGCCGCAGGTCGGCGGGTGTCCAGCGAGGCCAGCAGGACCTTCTTGCGTTCGCGGGCCAGCCGCAGGGCCAGGCGGCCGGCGGTGGTGGTCTTACCCGAGCCCTGCAGGCCGGCCATCATCATGACGGTGGGGGGATTGAGGGAGAGGTTCAGCCCCTCGACCTCTTCGCCGCCCAGCATCTCCACCAGGCCGTCATAGGTGATCTTGATCACCTGGTCGGTGGGGCGAACCGAGCGCAGCACCTCTTCGCCCGAGGCCCGCTCCTTGGCCTTGGCGATGAATTCGCGCACCACCGGCAGGGCCACATCGGCCTCCAGCAGGGCGATGCGAACCTCGCGCAGGGCCTCGTCGATGTGCTTTTCAGACAGCACGCCGTGGCCCGACAGACGGTCGAATACCCCGGAAAGCCGTTCAGAAAGTGCGTCGAACATTCAAACTCCCATGGGGTGACGACGTCACGCCCGCTTGTCTTCCGGCTCCAAGGCCCCCTGCGGACAGGAAACCATGAGCCCAAACGCGATCGACCCCCGTGGACGATCACGTCGACGGGGGGCCTCGCCGCCCTCGTCCCATATGGTGATGGGGGTCGTGGCGGGGGAGGGCGCTGACCGAGGTTGCGCCGGAAGGGCGCGCTTATGCGCCTGTGGATGGTTCAGGTCAAGATCGCGGGGGCTGGCCTGGCCCGGGGCAGGGCCGCGGCCGCCCGGGCCAGCTCGGTGATCTGGTCCCAGTCGCCGGCCGCCACGGCGTCGCGCGGCGCCACCCAGGAGCCGCCGATACAGGCCACATTCGGCTCCTTCAGATAGTCCGGCGCCTTGGCGGCATCGATGCCGCCGGTGGGGCAGAAGACCGCCTGGGGGAAGGGGCTGGCCAGGGCCTTCAGCAGGCCGACCCCGCCGACCACGCTGGCCGGGAACAGCTTGAAGGCGGTGAAGCCGTGATCGAGGCCGGCCATCAGCTCGGTGGCCGTGGCGATCCCCGGCAACAGGGGGACCGGCCCCTCGATCCGCTCGCCGGCGATCAGGCCGGGGCTGACGGCGAAGCGGGCGCCGGCGTCAGCCACCGCCTGCCGGGCCGACGCCGAGGTGACGGTGCCCGCCCCGACCACGGCGTCCTCGACCTCGCCCGCGATAGCGCGGATGGCGTCAAGGGCGGCTGGCGTGCGCAGGGTGACCTCAAGGGCGAACAGGCCGCCCCGGGTCAGGGCGCGGGCCAGGGGGACGGCGTCGGCGGCGTCCTCGATGATCAGTACCGGCACCACCGGGGCCAGGGCCAGGATGTGGTCCACCGTCATGGGCAGGGTCACAGTCGCACGCCTTCCAGCTGGGCCAGTTCCCGGCTGCAGCCCACCAGAGCCGCATAGGGATGGGTGATCAGATAGGTGGGAATCTCGCGCACATAGTCGGTCAGTCGCCCCTTGGCTTCGAACCGGTCGCGGAAGCCGCCGGACATCAGGCGCTCGCCCATGCGCGGGGCGATGCCGCCGCTGACATAGACCCCGCCCCGGGCGCCGTGGGTCAGGGCCAGATCCCCGGCCACCCCGCCGAGGATGGCGCAGAACCGGTCCAGCACCTCGCCGGCCACGGGATCGCCGGCGTCGGCGGCCTCGACGACGGCGCGCTCATGGGTCAGGTCCGGCGTGCGGCCGGCCATGTCCTCCAGCGCCAGATAGAGGTCGAAGAGCCCCTGGCCCGACAGGACCCGCTCCACCGACACCCGGCCATAGAGCCCCATCAGCCTGCGCCACAGCGCGACCTCGACCTCGTCATGGGGCGCGAAGCCGGCATGGCCGCCTTCGGTGGCCACGGCGATGTCCACATGCTGCGAGCGGGCCACGGCGCCCACCCCAAAGCCCGTGCCGGCCCCCAGCACCACGATGGGGCAGGTGGCGGCGCCACGCACCTCAGGCCCGATGCGGCGCAGGTCGGTAGGCGCCAGGACCGGGGTGGCCATGGCCTGGGCGGCGAAGTCGTTGATCAGCTTGATGGCGTCGAAGCCGAAGCTGGCGATCAGGTCGATCTCCGACACCCGCCAGTCGAGATTGGTGAACTCGATCTCGCCGTCCACCACCGGTCCCGCCACCGCGATCACCGCCTTGGCCGGGCGTTTCTTGCCGGCGGTCTCCTCAAGGTACTCGGCGATGATCTCGTCCAGGGCCCCGTAGTCGGCGCACAGATAGACCTTGGTGTTGCGCAGATGGCCCTCGCCATCGACCAGGGAGAACCGGGCGTTGGTGCCGCCCACATCCCCCACCAGGCCGGCATAGATCACGCCCATCAGGCCACCTCTTCAAACAACACCGAGGCGCCGGCTTCGGCCGGGCCGGCCACGCGACGCATCCAGCCAAACAGTTCACGCCCAAAACCGGTCTGGCGCTCGCACGACCGGGCGGGCTCGCGCGCCGCCAGCTCGGCCGCATCGACCTTGATCTCCAGCCGGCCGTTGCGGGCGTCCACCAGGATCAGGTCCCCGTCCCGCACCCGGGAGAGCGGCCCGCCGTCAGCGGCCTCCGGCGTCACATGGATGGCGGCCGGCACCTTGCCCGAGGCCCCCGACATGCGTCCGTCGGTGACCAGGGCCACCTTCAGCCCCCGGTCCAGCAGGACGCCGAGGGTCGGGGTCAGGCTGTGCAGCTCGGGCATGCCATTGGCCTTGGGGCCCTGGAAGCGCACCACGGCGACGAAGTCCTGCGTCAGCTCGCCCCGGCGGAAGGCCTCCAGCAGGGCGTCCTGGTCGTCGAACACCCTGGCCGGCGCCTCGATGGTGTGATGCTCGACCTTGACCGCCGAGGTCTTCATCACCGCCCGCCCGAGGCCCCCGGCCATCAGGCGCAGGCCGCCCTCGGCCTGGAAGGGGTCGCTCACCGGCCGCAGGATGTCGAGGTTGAGGGAGGCCTCCGGGCCTTCCCGCCACACCAGGTGGCCATCCTCCAGGAAGGGCTCGCGCTGATAGGCCCGCAGGCCGCCCCCGGCCACGGTGACCACGTCCTCGTGGGCGAGGCCGGCGTCCAGCAGCTGGCGGATGACGAAGGCCATGCCGCCGGCCGCCTGGAAGGCGTTCACGTCCTCGGACCCATTGGGATAGACCCGGGCGATCAGCGGAACCACCCGCGAGATGTCGTCGAAGTCCGACCAGGTCAGGATGATCCCCGCCGCCCGGGCGATGGCCACCATATGCAGGGTGTGGTTGGTGGAGCCGCCGGTGGCCATCAGGCCGACCATGGCGTTGACCAGGCTCTTTTCGTCCACCACCCGGGCCATGGGCGTATAGGCCTCACCCCCGGCGATGATCTCCACCGCCCGCTGGGCCGCGGCCGTCGTCAGGGCGTCGCGCAAGGGGGTGTTGGGATGGACGAAGGCCGCGCCCGGCAGGTGCAGGCCGGTCATCTCCATCATCATCTGGTTGGTGTTGGCCGTGCCGTAGAAGGTGCAGGTGCCCGGCCCGTGATAGGACTTCATCTCGGAGTCCAGCAGCTCCTCGCGGCCGATCTTGCCCTCGGCGTAGAGGCCGCGCACCCGGGCCTTCTCGGCGTTGGAGAGACCCGAGGTCATCGGCCCCCCGGGGACGAAGATCATCGGCAGGTGGCCGAAGGCCAGGGCGCCGATGGTCAGGCCCGGCACGATCTTGTCGCAGATCCCCAGCATCAGGCCGGCGTCAAAGGCGTCGTGGGTCAGGGCGATCCCCGTCGCCATGGCGATCACGTCGCGGGAAAACAGCGACAGCTCCATGCCCGGCCGGCCCTGGGTCACCCCATCGCACATGGCCGGCACGCCGCCGGCCACCTGGGCGGTGGCGCCCACGGCTTCGGCGGCGGCGCGGATCACATCGGGAAACCGCTCATAGGGCTGATGGGCCGAGAGCATGTCGTTATAGGCGGTCACGATCCCCAGGTTCGGGGCCATGGGGTTGCGCATGCGGGTCTTGTCGTCGTCCGGCATGGCGGCGAAGGCGTGGGCGAAGTTGGCGCAGGACAGCTTGGCCCGGCCAGGCCCCGACCGGCTGGCCGCGTCGATCTGCGCCAGATAGGCGGCTCGGCTGTCCTGGCTGCGGGCGATGATCCGCGCGGTGACCTCGGCGACGACCGGATGCATGGGCATGTGCGTTCCCTTCAGGGCGTCCAGAGAACCCGCACGGGAACCCTGCTCTGGGTCAAGAGCGCGCCGACCGGCAGATCGGCTCCGGCCAAGGCCCGCTCAATCACCCGGCGCTTCTCGGGACCGGCGACCAGGATGATGATGGCTTGCGAGTGTAACAACGCCGCCAGCGTCAGGGTGATCCGCGGCCGGGGCGGATCGCCGATCGCCTGATCGAAACCCAGGCAGAAGCGCGCGCCGTCGGCCGCCATGGCGGCCTCAAGCCCGGTCGCGCCGGGGATCAGCGAGGCCACATGGCCGTCCGGCCCCATGCCCAGCAGCGTCATGTCGAAGGGCGCCAGGGCGGCGACCTCTGGCTCGGCCCGTTCGGCGGCGGCGGCGGCGCGCTGATGATCGCCAACCCGATTTCGGCCGACCTGGACTGCATGCGCCCCTCGGCCCTGCCCAATCTGATCGAGGCGGCCGGCCGCAACGCCCGCAAGGGCTTCGCCGACGGCGCCCTGTTCGAGACCTGCCCGACCCAACCGGCCGACACCCCAGCGCGCCCGCCCGCCGCTCTCCCCTGTCCTCTCCCCCCCCACCCTCCACCCTCACGCGCCAGCGCACCCTCTGCCCTCCTCTTCCTCCTCCATTCCCGTCTCCCTCCCCCTTCCCCTGCACCGCCCCC
>CALEOQ010000026.1 GCA_937910255.1 uncultured Caulobacteraceae bacterium
CTGGCCGGCGCGGGCGGCGGGGGGGCCCAGCTTGAGCCGCAGCCGGCTCAGCTGGACATCAGTGGTCCGGTCGAAGGGCGCGGCGTTGCGGCCCCGGGTCCAGTCCAGCAGCTGATCCCGGCTGAGCACCCTCTGAGGATGGGTGACCAGGCACATCAGCAGGTCGAACTCCCCGCCGCTCAACTCGATTTCGCGACGGTCTGGCGCCATGAGATCGCGGCTGCCGGAGTCCAGCCGCCAGCCCTCGAAGAGATAGACCTTGGCGCCCCGGCCCGCAGAGCTTGGCGGCGGCGCGGCGCGGGTGCGTCGCAGGATGGCCTTGACCCTGGCCACCAGCTCCCGGGGGTTGAACGGTTTGCCCAGATAGTCGTCGGCGCCGATCTCCAGACCCACCACCCGGTCTATGTCGTCAGCCCGGGCGGTGACCATCAGGATGGCGGTCTCGCCATGGGCGCGCAGGCGGCGGCAGAGCGACAGGCCGTCCTCTCCGGGCAGCATGAGATCGAGCAGAACCAGGTCGATCCGCCGCCGGGCCGCCAGACGGTCATAGGCCGGTACGTCGGGGCAGGCGCCCACCTCGTAGCCCTCGCGCGCCAGCAGCCCGACGGTCAGGTCGCGGATCTCAGAATCGTCCTCGACGACGGCGATGAAGGTGTTGTCTGGGCTCATGACGATGACGGCCAAGCTGCCCGACGCGCGCGCCTTCGCCTAGGCCCCGGAGGCGCGCGTTACACTTCGTCACACAGGGCCATGGGGCGGTCACAGAGGGGTTTCGATGCCGCCTTCTGATGGGGGCATCGCTTGACACGCGTCCAACTCACCGAAGGAGCCCCGTCATGTTCAACCGCAACACCATCCTCGCCGCCGGCGCCTGGAGCAGTCTGGCCGCCCTGCTGGTCGCCCTCCCGGCCGAAGCCGGCCAGCACGGACACGCCCGCGTCGTCCAGGGGTCATCTGGCGCAGGCTATGTTCAGTCTCGCCAGGTGAGCCGCCAGCCCGGCGCGGTCAGCGTGCAGCAGAACGTCCAGACCCATGGCGGCTATGGCGCCGCCCACAGCCGCAACGCCGCCTGGGCCGATGGCCTCTATCAGGGTGGGGCCAGCCACACCTTCAACAACGGCGCCTCGGCCAGCCGCTCACCACCGTCCAGGACCATGGCGACGGCTCGGTCAGCTACGCCCGCGCCCGCACCGGCCTCCAGGGTCAAACCTCGACCGCGACCGGCACCGTCCAGCGCCCGCCGCAATAGATCGTTCGCCCCCAGATCATTCCACGACTATCACAGGAGCTGCTCATGAAACCCCATGTCCTCGTCGCCCTCGGCTTCGCCGTGCTGGCGACGCCCGCCCTCGCCCAGATTCAGCGCCAGGACCCTTTCGCCGATGCGGACACCAACCGTGACGGCCAGATCACCCTCGCAGAGTACCAGGCCAGCCGTGCGGCCAGGTTTGACCGCCTTGACCGTGACCGGGACGGCGTCATCCGCATGCAGGACTTCCCCCGCATCGCCGTTCGGGGCGACCGTGGCGCGGACCTGGAGCGCATGATCTCGGCCGCCGACCGCAATCGCGACGGCGCTCTGACCCGGGAGGAGCTGCTGGCCTCGCCGCCGGTCGCCTTCGCCATGGCCGACGCCAATGACGACGGGGTTCTGACCGCCGCCGAGCGAGACGCCGCCAAGGCCCGCCTGCAGGACATGCGCTCGGCGCGGCGTTGAGACCCGGCGCCCCCTCGCCTACCAGTCGATGGCGGTGCGCAGGGTCAGCAGGGTCTCGTCTGTGACCCCGGCGATGGCGTCATCGATCCGCGCCTGGATCAGGTTGGCCGACAGGCGCAGGCGGGTCGCCGGCAGCCAGTTGATCACCGCGCCATAGGTGGTCATCTCGCCGCCGGCGATCATCCCGTCGTTGAGGTCGAGGCGGCTGACCCTGAGGCCGGTCTCCAGGGCGCCGAAGCCGCCCTCGCCCCAGGGGCGATCGGGGCGCACGCGGCCGAACGTGCCCGAGGCGACGTCATAGGGCCGCGCCTCGCCGGTCCAGCGCCAGGCGATCTGACCCGACCAGCCGGAAAACTGCGGACTGGCCATCGGGCCGTCGTAGTCGATGACGCCGCCCTCGCCCTGCAGGGTCAGCGGTCCAAGGCCAAGGCCCGCCTCCAGGCCGAAGAACTGCGCCGCGTCGGCGGCGAACCTGCCGGTGTCCAAGGCCCGCCGAACCCGCGCAGTCTCTGGCCGCTGGGAGAGGCGCACGGTGGGGTCCCAGGACGAGGCGTCCAGGTGATAGGCCGATGCGCCGAGATGGAGGGTCGCCTCGCCCGGCAGAAGATCGCCATAGCCGCGCAGGGCCACCAGCCGGGCCCCGCCCGCTTCCCCGTCAAGGGCGCTCTCCTCGGCCTCGCCGAACACGCCCGCCTGCAGGCCCCACCGCTCACGCGCATAGTTGGCGGCCACGCCCACCCGCCGCCCGGGCGCAAAGGCGCCGGCGAAGGACGACCGTTCCAGGAACAGGGTCTGGGTGTCGGAGGTCAGGTCCTCATGGGTGACCGGCGGCTTGAAGTGGCCCACGACGAGTTCGAGCGAGGGCGTCGCCTGATGGGCCAGGGCGACGTCCTGCAGCACGACCTCCGGCCCGCTGAAATCGGCTTCGGCCACATATGAGACGTCGTCGGAGAGATCGCCATCGACCCCCAGATAGAGCCTGCGCAACTGACCGCCGGTGAAGGTGGAGCTCTCGTCGTCGTTGGCGACCACGGCGTCGAGCTGAACCCGTCCCCTCAGGCCTGGTCCTTCCGCGGCGAGGGCGGCGGCGGCCAAGGGCGACAGACCAAGGACCAGACCCGTCCCAAGGATCGATGGAATCTTGCAGGGCATTCCTCCCTATACAGACGAGATGGCGCCTAAGCCACAGGGCGCGGATCGCCGCAGTCCGCCGGTCGGAAGGGCTTTGCCGTAGCGCCAGCAACCTGTTATTGCGAACGACTTTCATAATCGCTCGCGACTTCCAAGGCTTCTCCCATGTCCGCCATCAAGACCCTTCTTTCCGGCGCCAGCGCCCTGGCCTTCGTCCTCACGACCGCCCCTGCCGCCCTGGCCCAGGGCGTCGAGGTGGACGAACTGGTGGTCACCGGCTCGCAGGTGGAACTGGCGCCGGTCTATGCCGGCGGTCAGGTGGCCCGCGGGGGCCGGGTTGGCCTGTTCGGCGCCCTGGACGTGATGGACACGCCGTTTTCGGCCACCAACTACACCGAGGAGCTGGTGCGCAACCAGCAGGCCACCGGCGTCGGCGACGTGCTGAAGAACGAGCCCACGGTGCGCGTGGCCAAGGGCTTCGGCAACTTCCAGGAGCTCTATGTCGTCCGCGGCTTCCCGGTCTATTCCGACGACATGACCTATAACGGCGTCTACGGCATCCTGCCCCGGCAGTTCGTGGCCGCCGAGCTGATCGAGCGGCTGGAAGTCTTCCGCGGCGCCAACTCCTTCCTGAACGGCGCGGCCCCCGGCGGCAGCGGCATTGGCGGCGCCTTCAACCTGGCGCCCAAGCGTGCGCCGCAGGATCCGCTGACCCGGGCGACGGTCGGTTATGCCAACGAAAGCGCCCTCTATGGCGCCCTGGACGTGGCCCGCCGCTTTGGCGCGGCCAAGGACGTCGGCGTGCGGCTGAACCTGGTCAAACGGGACGGCGAGACCTCGGTCGCCGACCAGGACCGTGACCTGTCCGTCGCCGCCCTGGGCATGGACTATGATGGCGAGCGCCTGCGCTTCTCCGCCGACCTTGGGTTCCAGGACCATCGGATCGACGCCCCCCGTCCCAGCGTCACGCCCAGCGGCGCCGTGCCGGCCGCCCCGTCCGCCGACGGCAACTTCGCCCAGCCCTGGACCTTCACCGACGAGCGCCAGCTGTTTGGCGTGGTGCGCGGCGAATTCGACCTGAACGCCAATGTCTCGCTCTGGGCCGCCCTGGGCGGTCGCGATGGCGAGGAGGAAAACGTGCTGGCCAATCCCACCGCCGCGGCGGACGGGACCACCAGCGCCTACCGCTTCGACAACCGCCGCGAGGACGAGATCATCTCGGCCGACGCCGGCGCCCGGGCCGACTTCACCACCGGCGGCCTGGAGCATCGCGTCGTGGTCTCGGCCTCGGCGATCCAGTCGAAGTCCCGCAACGCCTACGCCTTCTCCAACTTCGCGGGGTTCGCCGGCGACCTCTACAATCCCGTCGCCGTCGCCCCGCCCACGCCGGACTTCTTCGTCGGCGGCGTGCTGTCCGACCCTGGCGTGACCGAGGAGGTCGACAACCGCAGCCTGGCCGTCGCCGACATGGTCACCCTGATGGATGGCCGCCTGATCGCCACCCTGGGCGCCCGTTATCAGGAGATCGAGACCACCTCGTTCGACTACAATTCCGGCCTGCAGATTTCGCAGTATTCAGACGACGCCATCACCCCGGCCGTCGGCCTGGTGTTCAAGCCCAGCGACGCCGTCTCGGTCTACGCCAACTATGCCGAGGCCCTGACGCCCGGCCAGATCGCGCCAACCGCAGTCGGCGGCGTCCCGATCCTCAACCCCGGCGAGATCACCGCGCCGTTCCGCAGCAAGCAGTACGAGGCCGGCGTCAAATACGACGGCGGGACCTTCGGCGGCACGGTGTCCCTGTTCAGCATCAGCCAGCCCAGCGCCATCATCGACAACCTCCGCTTCGTGGTCGATGGCGAGCAGGTCAATCAGGGGATCGAGCTCAGCGCCTATGGCGAGCCGGTCCCGGGCCTGCGGGTTCTGGGCGGTGCGACCTTCGTCGACGCCGAGCGCAAGCGCACGGAGGGGGGAACCTTCGACGGCAAGACGGCCATCGGCGTTCCGGAATTCCAAGCCAACCTCAACGTCGAATACGACCTGCCCGTCGCGCCGGGCCTGACGGTGGATGGGCGCGTCGTCCACACCGGCTCGCAATATGTGAACGCCGCCAACACGGTGAGCCTGGACGCCTGGACCCGCCTGGACCTGGGCGCCCGCTACAGCCTGGACGTCTCAGGCCGGCCCGTCACCCTGCGCGCGCGGGTGGAAAACGTCACGGACGAGAACGACTGGCTGTCGGCCGGCGGCTATCCGGGCGCCAACTATCTGGTGCTGGGCGCGCCGCGCACCTTCGTCGTGTCGGCCTCGGTGGATTTCTGATCAGCCGCGTTAGGACAGCGGGGCGCGACGGCAAGGTTCGTTGCGTCCCCGTCCAGAAACCCCTAGTTGAAAGCTATTCGCAACCGCAGCCCGCTGTCCGCAAGCCGCTCTCTCATGACCCGAAACACCGTCCGCGCCTGGTCTGTCGTCCACAAATGGACCAGTCTCGTCTCGACGGCCTTCATGCTGATGCTCTGCATCACCGGCCTGCCGCTGATCTTTCACCACGAGATCGACGAAGCGCTGGAGACCCACGGGGCCTACGAGGCGCCGCCGCTGGGCACGCCGACGCTCAGCCTGGACACCATGCTGGCCACGGCCCTGGCCGACCGCGGTGGCGAAGTCCCGCTCTATCTGAGCTTCGATGAAGACCGCCCGGTGGTGAACTTCACCACCGGTCCGCAGCCAGGCGCCACGGACAAGGAGATGCACTTCGCCTCCTTCGACTGGACCAGCGCCACGGCCCTGCCGCCTCACCCGGAGGGCGGGGTGATGGACTTCATCCTGAAGCTGCACACCGACATGTTCCTGGGCCTGCCCGGCATGCTGTTCCTGGGCGTCATGGGGCTGGTGGTGTTCGCCGCCATCGTGTCCGGAGTCGTCCTCTATGCGCCCTTCATGCGCAAGCTGGACTTCGGCGTGGTGCGCGTGTCCCGATCATCGCGGGTCAAATGGCTCGACTATCACAACCTGCTGGGCGTGGTGACGGTGGCCTGGCTCAGCGTCGTGACCCTGACCGGCACGATCAACACCCTCTCCACCCCGATCATCGAGCTGTGGCAGGCCGACCAGCTGGCGGAGATGACGGCGCCGTATAAGGGCCTGCCGCCGGCGCGGGCCGAGGCCTCGATCCAGGAGGCGGTGGACACCGCCCTGGCCGCCGCGCCGGGCATGCGCGTGCAGTTCGTCGCCTTCCCGGGCGTCGCCTACTCCACCGAGCACCACTACGCGGTCTTCATGCAGGGGGCGACGCCGCTCACCAAGCACCTGCTGACGCCGGCCCTGATCGACGCGCGCAGTGGCGAGCTGGCCGCCATCCGGCCGATGCCCTGGTACGCCCAGGCCCTGCTGCTGTCGGGGCCCCTGCACTTCGGCGACTATGGCGGCCTGCCGCTGAAGATCCTCTGGGCCCTGCTCGACATCGCCACCATCGTGGTCCTGGCCAGCGGACTCTACCTGTGGCTCAGCCGCAGGCGCGCGCCGGCCACCGATCCGGTGGTCGCCCAGCTTCGCGATCGGCCTGCCCTGGCGCCGGCCGAATGAGCCTGAGCCGCGCCTCGAAGCGCGCCAATCTCTGGCGCACCTTCGCCGCCCCGCTGCTGATCCTGGCCGCCAGCATCATCGGCCTGGTGGCCGCCCTGGTGGCCAATGGCCCGGGCGACTGGATTTCCTGGGCCGCGCTGAGCGTGCCCGTGGCTGCGATCATCTGGGGCCGCCTGCGCCGCAGCAAGTAAGGCCAAGCCCTCGCCGGCTCAGGTCTCTTCCGCCAGCAGGGCTGCGACCCCGGACAAGGCTTCGGCCAGCACCTCCTGCCGCCCCGGCGCGCCCAGGGAGATGCGGACGAGATCGGAAGAGCACACGTCTGAACTCCAGTCACGTCGTAATCTCGTATGCCGTCTTCTGCTTGAAAAAAACAACCACCCCCCCCCCCACCCCCCCTACCCCCCCCCCCCCCCCCCCACTCACCTACTTCTCCCAGCCTC
>CALEOQ010000027.1 GCA_937910255.1 uncultured Caulobacteraceae bacterium
ATAGCAGATTACGCCGTGACTGGAGTTCAGACGTGTGCTCTCCCGATCTCTGCTGCAGCACCGAGAGCAGCCGCGCCAGCTGGTTGTCGTTGCGCCCCCGCTCGGCGTTCAGCGCCTGCTCACGGGCGTCCAGGGTCTCCAGCGGCTCGGCCGCCGCGACCAGGCCAAGACCCACCGCGCCCGCCAGCAGGGCGGCCAGGGCGCTGAGCCGCAGGGGGCGTCGGGCGGCGATCTCAGTCACGGTGATAGGGCGACCCGGAAAGGATGGTGACGGCCCGATAGACCTGTTCGGCCAGCATGGCGCGAACCAGGGCGTGAGGCCAGGTCTGCGGACCAAAGGCCAGCTGGCCCTGGGCTTCGCTCATCAGCTGGGGATCAAGCCCGTCGGCGCCGCCGATCATCAGCACCAGCCGACGGACCCCGTCATCCCGCAGCCGGGCGATCTCGGCGGCGAAGTCCCGCGAGGTCCGCGCCCGACCGTGCTCGTCGCAGGCCAGGACATGGGCGTCCTTGAGGTGGGGGCGCAGAACCTCGGCTTCGGCCAGCTTGCCGGGCTTGCGGCTGTCGACCTCGATCACCTCGACGGGACCGAGGCCCAGGGCCCGACCGGCCGCCGTGGCGCGGTCGATATAGAGCTTCACCAGCTCGGTCTCAGGCGAGCGGGCCAGACGGCCCACCGCCAGAAGCGTCACGCGCAAGCCGCCCCCGTCAGGAGGTCGGAACGGCGTGGCCCGAGGCGTCCACCGACCAGATCTTCTCGATATTGTAGAAGGTGCGGACT
Source organism: uncultured Caulobacteraceae bacterium (assembly GCA_937910255.1). Lineage (GTDB taxonomy): Bacteria > Pseudomonadota > Alphaproteobacteria > Caulobacterales > Caulobacteraceae > Phenylobacterium. The sequence goes on from CALEOQ010000027.1 coordinate 782, forward strand.
TCGGGACGGAACAGGTGGACGATGATGTCCCCGGTGTCGATCAGCACCCAATCGCAATGGGGCATCCCTTCCACCCGGGCGCGGCCATAGCCGTGCTCCTTCAGGGCGCGCAGCAGGTGGTCGGCGATCGCGCCCACATGCCGCTGCGACCGGCCAGAAGCGACGATCAGGCCATCGGCCACCGCGCTCTTGCCCGTAAGATCGATGACCACGACATCCTGGGCCTGATCCTCGTCGAGGCGGCTCAGAATCAGGTCTTCGAGGGCCTGGATGCGACCCTCGACGTCCGAGGAGGCGACGGCGGAACCGGCGGTCTCCTGCGCGCGCTGCGCGGCTTCACTATTCAGCGGGAAACTCCTCTAACGTCCACGCGAAGACCATCATAGCACGATCCTGACCTGTGGTCAGCGGTCCTTGATGACGCCTTCCGGACGGGTCGACCGCATCCGCTCGCGCAGGGCCGTAGACGACTGGAAATTCAGGGGGCCACGCAGGAAAACCCAGGCGGGCGTGGCCCGGCCGGGCAGGCTGCGGGCCTGGTTGGACGGCACCCGGGCGTGGGCGAAGCGCCGCGCGGCCGGCGAGGTGCGGCTTTTCAGCGAAATCCAGGGCCGCGAGACCACGGCCACCGGCGTCTCGGCCATGATCTGGGTCCAGCCCCGCCAGCGATGGAAGGTGGCCAGGCTGTCGGCCCCCATGATCCAGACGAAATCCACGCCGGGGTGGCGCGCCTTCAGGGCGCGCACCGAGTCGATCGTGTAGCGCGAGCCCAGCCGGGTTTCGGCGTCGGACACCGCCATACCCTTCTGCCGGGCGAAGGCGCGAGCCCCGGCGAGACGCTCGGCCAGGCTCGCGGTCTCGTGGGTGGGCTTCAGGGGGTTCTGCGGCGAGACCAGCCAGATCACCAGATCCAGGCCCAAACGCCGCCGGGCGGTCTCGGCCACATGGGCGTGGCCCTCATGGGCGGGATTGAAGGAGCCGCCGAACAGGCCCACCCGCATCCCCGGCTCCAGGTGGAAGCCCAGGCGCAGGGCGCGGGGGCGTCCGGCGGCGGGCAATCGACGGGCGGGACCTGCAAACCACATGCGATCAGGCGGGACGGGCGGGGGTGGGCGCCCCGCCGCGGTCGAGATGGATATCGCCCTGGCTTACCCGCGCCCGCACGGTGAAGACGCCATCGCCGGCCAGGACGCCGCCGCGGGCGAACAGCCGGCCAAACTCCCAGTTGGACAGGCCAAGCTCGGGCTTGTTCAGCGCATACTGGCCATCCACCCAGCGGGTGAAGCCGTCGCCGACGAAGGGGGCGTTGATGGTGGCGTAGAAGCGGGCGTGGGCGTCGGGCTCGGTGCTGATCAGGCTGGCGGCGAACTGGGGGCTGTAGCGGTTGAACAGACTGACGGCCTCATCCAGGTCGGCCACCACCTTGAGCGTGACCTCAGGCGTCTGCTCCCACTCCCACTCGCGGCCGAGATCGGCCTCGGGCAGGACATCGACCTTGGCCTCGTCACGCACGCCCTCGGCGCGGGCGACCTGCACGCGCGCCTGGCGCCAGGCGTCGGGCAGATAAGCTTCGTCACCCTCGACCACGTGCAGCTTGACCCCGTGGCCGCCCCGCGCGCCGGCCTGATCGAGGGCGGCGAGGAACACCGGGACCAGGTCCTGGGCGGCGTCACGGGTGACGCAGAAGACGTTCAGCGTGTTGCAGACCTTGCGGTCGAGGGAATGGAAGACCGCGGCGAACAGGCGCTCAGGCTCGGCGCTGGCGTCGGCCGCCATCCAGGCGCCGCCCGTGCCATGCAGGCTGACCGGCACGCCGGCCTGGCGGGCGATGCCGCCCAGCTGGGTGACGGCGGGGCCAGACCCCCGCGCCACGGCCAGGGCCAGGCGCGGGTCGGCGAACATGGCCCAGCCGGCGGCGTGCTCGGCCGAATCCACCAGCACGGCGGCGCCGGACGGCAGGCCGGCTGCGGCGATGGCCGGATCCAGGGCCTCGGCGCCGATGGCGCGGGCGGTGCCCAGGGCGTCGGAGCCGATGCGGAAGACGACGGTGTTGCCGGCCCGCAGGACGCCGGTGGCGTCGGCGAACACATTGGGCCGACCCTCAAAGACGAAGGCCACCACGCCCAGGGCTGCGGAGACCTGCTCCACCCGCCAGCCGGCGTGGTCGACGGCCTCGATCACCTGGCCGCGGGCAGGGGCGGCGTCGCGCCAGGCCCGCAAGCCGGCGATCATGTCGGCGCGCATGGCGGGGCTGACGGCCAGGCGGGTGGTGGAGCGGCCCTTGCGTTGGGCCTGGGCTACGTCGGCGGCGGTGGCCGCGGCGATGGCGCCCCAGGCGGCCTCGTCGGAGATCGGAAGAGCACACGTCTGAACTCCAGTCACGTCGTAATCTCGTATGCCGTCTTCTGCTTGAAAAAAAAAAAAGAGAGAAACAAGAGGCAGGAAG
>CALEOQ010000028.1 GCA_937910255.1 uncultured Caulobacteraceae bacterium
GTGGAGGTATGGGTGTGCGTCGGAGCTGTCTGCGTGCGTGCGGTTGTCCGGTCCTTAGGCTGACGGGCGGTCTTCCGGGCCTTAGTTTTTTTTGCAAGCAGAAGACGGCATACGAGTTTACGACGTGACTGGAGTTCAGACGTGTGCTCTTCCGATCTAACTCGCCCAGGCGGCGGCTACGGAGCCCATGCGATGACCGGTTGGCTGCCGAAATCCCGCAAGGCGCGTCGCCGGCTGGTGGTGCTGTCGGCCGTGGCGCCGGTTCTGGCCCTGGCGGTCGGCCTGACCCTGTGGGGGCTGTCGGATTCCATCTCCTACTTCTACACCCCGGCCCAGGCGGCGGAGACGCGGCCTGAGCCCGGCCGCACCATCCAGCTGGGCGGCCTCGTGGCGGGCGGCAGCGTGGTCAAGCATCCCGACGGCCGGCTGGAGTTCGTGGTCGCCGACCAGATCGCCATGACGCCGGTCACCTTCAAGGGCGATCCGCCGGACCTGTTCCGCGAAGGCCAGGGCGTGGTCGCCACCGGCGCCTTCCGGGAAGACGGGGTCTTCGAGGCGCGACGCCTGCTGGCCAAGCACGACGAAACCTATATGCCACGCGACCTGCAGAACGCCTTGAAAGAACAGGGCGAATGGCGCGGCGACGGCGCGCCGCGGGTTCCGGACGCCCAGGACCCGGCCGCAGCGCCCTATGGCGGGGCCGGCGGCCGATGATCGTAGAGATCGGGGCCTTCGCCCTCGTCCTGTCCCTGGTTCTGTCGCTGTTGCAGGCCGGCGTTTCGGTGGCCGCCCGGCTGCGTCGCGCCCCGGTGCTGGCGGCGATCGGGGAGGGGGCGGCCATCGGCGCCTTCGGGGCGCTGGCGGTGTCCTTCGCCACCCTGGTCTACGCCTTCGTGGTCTCGGATTTCAGCGTCGCCAATGTGGCGGCCAACTCCCACAGCGCCAAGCCGCTGCTCTACAAGGTGGGCGCCGCCTGGGGCAGCCATGAGGGTTCGATGCTCCTGTGGTGCCTGGCCCTGACCGGCTATGGCGCCCTGCTGGCCGGCTATGGGCGCGGCCTGTCTTCCAGCCTCAAGAGCGTGGCCGTGGCGACGCAGGGCGCCATCGGCGTGGTCTTCCTGGCCTACACCGTGTTCGCCTCGAACCCCTTCTGGCGGCTGGTTGAACCGCCGGTCGAGGGGCGCTCGCTGAATCCGCTGCTGCAGGATCCGGCGCTGATCCTGCATCCGCCGTTCCTCTATGCCGGCTATGTGGGTCTGTCGGTGGTCTTCTCCCTGGCCATCGCCGCCCTGGTCGAGGGCCGGGCCGACGCCGCCTGGGCCCGCTGGGTGAGGCCCTGGACCCTGGCGGCCTGGAGCGCGCTCACCGTCGGCATCACGCTGGGCGCCTTCTGGGCCTATTACGAACTGGGCTGGGGCGGCTGGTGGTTCTGGGACCCGGTGGAGAACGCCAGTTTCATGCCCTGGCTGATCGCCACGGCCCTGCTGCATTCAGCCGTGGTGACCGAGCGTCGCGGCGCTCTGCCGGGTTGGACCATCTTCCTGGCGCTCGGCGGCTTCACCTTCTCCATGCTAGGCGCCTTCCTGGTGCGCTCGGGCGTGCTCACCTCGGTTCACGCCTTCGCCGTAGATCCGACCCGAGGCGTGCTGCTGCTGACCATACTGGGCGTGACCTCGGGCTTGGGCTTCGCCCTGTTCGCCTGGCGGGCGCCGGCCATGGCCCGGGGCGGCCTCTTCGCCCCCATCAGCCGCGAGAGCGCGCTGGTCCTCAACAACATCCTGCTGGCCGCCGCCACCGCCACGGTGCTGCTGGGCACGCTCTATCCGCTGATCCGCGAGGCCATCGCCGGCGAGGCCATCTCGGTGGGGCCGCCCTATTTCAACCTGACCTTCACGCCGCTGATGTTCATCCTGCTGTTGCTGGTCCCGGCCGGACCCCTGCTGGCCTGGAAGCGGGCTGACGCCGGCGCGGTGGCCCAGAGGCTCTGGCTGGCGGCGGTGCTGGCGGGTCTCGTCGGCGCAGCCACCCTGGCGCTCGCCGCGCCGCGCAGCCTGTTCGGCGCCGCCGGCCTGACGCTGGGCGCCTGGCTGATCCTGGGATCTCTGGTCGAGGTGGCCGAGCGTATCCGACTGTTCCGGGCGCCGGGATCGGAAAGTTTGCGCCGGCTCGGCGGCCTGCCGCGGGGCGCCTGGGGCATGACGCTGGCCCATGCAGGCCTCGGGATCTTCGTCCTGGGCGCGGTCTTCGAAACCACCTGGAAGGACGAAACCGCCGAGGTGCTGTCCCTGGGCCAGCGGCTCGAGGTGGGCGGCTATGTCCTGACCTTGGAGGACGTGGCGCCGATCCAGGGGCCGAACTATGAGGCCGATCGCGGCGTGCTGCGGGCCTTGGCGCCCAATGGGACCCTGGCCTGCACGGCCACCCCTGAGCGGCGCCTCTACGCCACCGGCGGCCAGACGACCTCGGAGGTCGCCATCTGCACCCGCGGTCTCAGCCATCTGTATGTGGTGCTGGGCGAACGTCGACAGGGCCTCGATGGCCAGCCGGCCTGGCTGGTCTCCGGCTACTGGAACCCCTGGGCGCTGCTGATCTTCCTCGGCCCTGGGCTGATGGCGCTGGGCGGGGTGGTCTCCCTGTCGGATCGTCGCCTGCGGCTGGCGGCCGGCAAGAGCGCCGCCCCGGCCAAGGCCGTGCAAGATCCGGGACCGGCGCCGGCCGATGCGCCGCCGCCGGTGGGGAGCCAGGCATGAAGGCGCTCGCCCGCCTGCTGACCGCCGCCTGCGCCGTGCTCTGCATGGCGGCGGCTTCGGATCCGTCCGAACGCCTGGCCGATCCGGCCCAGGAGGCCCGGGCCCGGGAGCTGTTCAAGGAGGTCCGCTGCCTCGTCTGCCAGAACGAATCGATCGACGATTCCAACGCCGAGCTGGCGGCCGATCTCCGGGCCATCGTGCGCCAGGAGGTGTCCGAGGGCCGAAGCGACGCCGAGGTCCGCCGCTTTCTCACCGATCGCTACGGGGAATATGTGCTGCTCAAGCCGCAGTTCACCTGGGCCAATGCGGCGCTCTGGTTTGCGCCCCTGCTGATCGTCCTGGCCGGCGCGGCCCTGCTGGCCGGGCGTTGGCGCAACCGACCGGCCGAACGCGAGTTGAGCCAGGATGAGACCGAGGCCTTGGCGCGGCTCGCCAAGGATGAAGGTCAAGTTTAGGCCTTATGAGCGCCCTCAAGCGGCGCCAAGCCTGACCTAAAGTTAAGTTGAGAGCGGTTGCGCTCTCGTGCATCGAACCTAGCTTGAGGACGGCGGGCATGTGCTATGACCCCAAGAGCCCGCAAGGAATTGAACGCCTATGACCTCTAAGAAGACCGGATATCTGCTTGGCGCCGTCGCCGGCGTCGCCGTGGCCGCCGGCGCCCTGGCCGCCACCGACATGCGTCTGCCGACGGCTGAGCGGTCATCGCCGAACATGCCGCTGATCCGCGCCTCGACGGCTCCGGTCTTCGCCCCGCCTCCGGGCGCGCCCCTGTCCTTCGCCGACATCTTCGAGCAGGTTTCTCCGGCCGTGGTGTCGGTGAACGTGACGTCGCGGGCCAGCGCCAGCGCCCTGCGCCAGATCCCGGGTTTCGAGGGCCTGCCCTTCGGCATCATCCCCCGCGGGCCTGGCGGGTCCGGCGAAGGCGAGGGCGAAGAGGAGCCGCAAGGCCCGACGCGGATGTCCGCTGGGTCTGGCTTCTTCATCTCGGCCGACGGCTACATCGTCACCAACAACCACGTCGTGGAGAACGCCGAGGAGATCAAGGTCGTCCTCAAGGACGAGCGCGAGCTCGAGGCTGAGATCGTCGGCCGCGACGAGGCCACCGACCTGGCCGTGCTCAAGGTCAAGGGCGGGGACTTCCCCTATGTGAGCTTCGAGAACGACGCGGCGCCGCGGGTCGGCGACTGGGTGATCGCGGTGGGCAATCCGTTCGGCCTGGCCGCCACGGCCACGGCGGGCATCGTCTCGGCCTATGGACGCGACATCGGCGAGACCTTCGTCGACTTCATCCAGATCGACGCGCCCATCAACCGGGGCAATTCTGGCGGTCCGACCTTTGACATCTATGGCCGGGTGATCGGCGTCAACACCGCCATCTTCTCCGAAACCGGGGGTTCGGTGGGGATCGGCTTCGCCATTCCGGCCGCCACCGCCGACTCCATCACCCGCCAGCTGATGGCGAGCGGCAAGGTGACCCGCGGCTATATCGGCGCGACCATCCAGAACTACACCCGCGAAATGGCCGAGGCCCAGGGCCTGGGCGACCAGCGCGGCGCCATCGTCTCTGACACCGTGCCCGGCGGGCCGTCCGCCCGGGCCGGCCTGCAGGCCGGCGACGTGGTCGTCTCGGTGAACGGCGTGGCGGTGACCACCTCTTCGGAACTGACCCGAGAAGTGGCCAAGGCCACCGCCGGCGACACCCTGCGGCTGGAGATCATCCGGGGCGGCGACCGCCGCACCCTCCAGGTCCGCTCGGGCGTGCGGCCCAATGAGAGCGAACTGGCGGCCAATGACAACAGCGGCGGCTCGACCGCGCCTCGCGGCCAGAACCCCTCCGCGCCGAGCTATCCCGAGGTGCTGGGCATGAGCCTCGCGCCCATCGACGAGGCGGCGCGCCGGACCTTCAGCATTCCCGACGGTGTTCGCGGCGTGGTGGTCGCGGCCCTGACCCCGAACTCCGACGCCGCCCGCAAGGGGCTGCGCCGCGGCGATGTGATCGTGCGGGCCAACAACCGCGCCGTCACGGCGGCGGGGGATCTGTCCGCCGAAGTCGAGGCCGCCCGCACGGCGGGTCGTCCCAGCGTGCTGGTCGGCGTCAGCCGCGATGGCCGCACCCTCTTCCTTCCCCTGGATATCGGGAGCTAGACTCCCGAATCGTTCAGGGGGCGGGCCATGCGGATACTGATTGTCGAGGATGACCTGGAGGCCGCCGCCGTGATGGTGCGCGGCCTGACCGAAAGCGGGCACGCCTGCGCCTCGGCGGCCGATGGCGTCGAGGGCCTCGACCAGGCCCGGGCCGGCGAGTTCGACGTGATGATCGTCGACCGCATGATGCCGAAGATGGACGGCGTCACCCTGGTGGAGACCCTGCGGCGGGAGGGCGACCAGACGCCGGTCCTGTTCCTTTCGGCGCTGGGCGAAATCAACGACCGGGTGGACGGCCTCAAGGCCGGCGGCGACGACTATCTGGTCAAGCCCTACGCCTTCGCCGAGCTGATCGCCCGGGTCGAGGCCCTGGCCCGGCGGCGTGAGACCGGGTCAGTCCAGACCCTGCTGCGGGTCGGCGATCTCGAAATGGACCTGATCGGCCGCACCGTTCACCGGCAGGGCCAGGAGATCGATCTCCAGCCCCGGGAGTTCCAGCTGCTGGAATTCATGATGCGTCACGCTGGCCAGGCGGTGACCCGGACGATGCTCCTGGAAAAGGTCTGGGAGTATCACTTCGACCCGCAGACCAATGTGATCGACGTGCATATTTCCCGCCTCAGGTCGAAGATCGACAAGGGCTTTGACCGGCCCATGCTGCAGACGGTGCGCGGCGCGGGCTATCGACTTGACGCTTAAGGGGCGGCCCACGCCATGCGCCTGCCGCGCATCTTTCGCACCACGCCCTTCCGGCTCACCCTGCTGTTCCTGGCCCTGTTCGCGGCCTCGGCCAGCGCCTTCCTGGCCTATATCTATGTGGCGACCGCCGGCGAGGCGACGCGGCGGGTCGACCAGCTGATCACCCGCGAGATGCGCACCCTGCAGAGCGCCTACGGCCGGGCGGGAACCGACGCCCTCAACCAGGCGCTGATCGAGCGGGCGGCCAGCGAGCGGCCCTATCTCTACCTGCTGATGCGTCCAGACGGGACGAGCATCTCCGGCTCCATCGAGGAGTCCCCCCTCGAAGACTTCAATGGCGATCCCACCTGGACCAGCTTTCGGGTCACCGAATTCGACGTCCAGGGTCGCGAGGTCAACCGGCCGGCCCGCGGCCTGCAGGAGCGGCTTTCGGGCGGCGAGATCCTGTTCGTCGGGGCCGATGTGGCCGAGGACGAGGCCTATGTGGTCAAGATCGTCCGGGCCCTGTGGGGCGCTGGCGCCCTGGTCATCGTCCTGGGCCTGGCCGGCGGCGTGGTGGTCAGCCGTAATGTCAGCCGCTCGATGATCGGCCTCAATACGGTGGTCGATGCGGTGCGCAATGGCGACCTCAGCGCCCGGGCGCCGGTGCGCGGAACCCGCGACGAACTGGACGAGCTAGCCGTCGGCCTCAACGAGATGCTGGACCGTCTGGAACGCTCCATGGCCGGCCACAAGCATGCCGGCGACGCCATCGCCCATGACCTGCGCTCGCCGCTCACGCGGCTTCGGTCCAGGCTGGAGGCCTCCTATCTCGACCTGGAGGCCGGCCGCGGCGATCCCGAGGCGGCCTTCGCCCAGGCGATCGAGGACACGGACGGCGTGTTGAAGACCTTCGGCGCCGTCCTGGCCATCGCCCGGCTGCAGGCGGCCGGCACGGCGCCTGACCCCGTGGTGTTTGATCCGTCGGATCTGGCCGCCGATATCTGCGAACTCTACGAGCCGCTCTGCGAGGACAACGGGCTGGACTTCAAGGCCGAGCGGGCGCGGGGACTCTCCATCCGCGCCAACCGGGAGTTCATGGCCCAGGCCCTGGCCAATTTGATGGACAACGCCATCAAGTACACGCCTCAGGGCGGCGCCATCATGCTGCGGGTCCGCCGCCGGTCCTCAGGCGAGGTGGAGTTCTCGGTGACCGACACGGGGCCGGGCGTGCCCGAGGACGACCGCGGCCGCGTGGTGGAGCGTTTCGTCCGCCTGGAAAACAGTCGCAACCAGCCCGGCGCCGGTCTTGGCCTCTCCCTGGTGGTCGCCGTCGCCGAGGCCCACGGGGGACGCGTGGAGCTGTCCGAGGGACCTGGCAAGGTCGGTGAAATCGGCCCGGGCCTGCGCGTCGCCGTGATCCTGCCCCACGCCGCCTGAGGCGATCCTGGGCCGCCGCGTTTGCCAGAGACCGGTCGGCCCGGCCACACTGGGGCCATGACCGTGCTCGCTGACTCGCTCCGCCCCTGCGGCCCCGTGGCCGACCCCAAGGCCGCCGAGCGCACCTATGAAATGCTGGCCCAGGCGGCGGACAAGGGCGGCTGGCGCGCGCGCCTGGACACCGCCTGGCGCGCGCTGGCGCCGGTGTTCGGCGCCTCGCCCTATCTGTCGGGCCTGGCCCGTCGCTGGCCGGCGATGCTGGGCGAGCTGCTGGCGGCCGATCCTGACGAACGCTTCGCTGGCATCATGGCCCGCACCGCAGCAGCCGGCGCTCTGGAGTCCGCAGAGGCGGGGGCTGAGCTGCGCCGGCTGAAGGCCGAGACCCATCTGCTGACGGCCCTGGCCGACCTGGGCGGCGTCTGGGACCTGGACGCGGTGACCGGCGCCCTGACCCATTTCGCCGACGCCGCATTGGCTGCGGCGCTGCAAGCTGTGGCTCAGGCCGAGGTCGCCGCAGGCCGGCTGCAGGCGGTGGGGACCGGACCGGGCGGTCCCGTGCCGGGCTGGTTCTGCCTGGCCATGGGCAAGCAGGGCGCCTTCGAGCTCAACTATTCCAGCGATATCGACATCTCGGTCTTCTACGATCCCGACGCCTTGCCGGTGGCCGAGGGCGTGGAGCCGCGGGCCTTCGCCGTCCGCCTGACGCAGGGCCTGGCCGCCCTGATGCAGGACCGCACCGGGGAGGGCTATGTCTTCCGCGTAGACCTGCGCCTTCGGCCCGACCCGTCCTCGACTCCGCCGGCTGTGACTGTGGCGGCCGCCTTCGAATACTACGAGACCGTCGGCCAGAACTGGGAGCGGGCGGCCTTCATCAAGGCGCGGCCCTGCGCCGGCGACCTGCCCCGGGCGGACGCCTTCCTGGAGGAGCTGTCGCCCTTCATCTGGCGCAAGAATCTCGACTTCGCCGCCATCGCCGACATCCACTCGATCAAGCGCCAGATCCATGTCCACAAGGTCGATGACCGGCTGACCGCCAAGGGCGCCGACCTCAAGCTCGGCCGCGGCGGCATCCGCGAGATCGAATTCTACGTCCAGACCCAGCAGCTGATCCTCGGCGGCCGGCATCCCGAACTGCGCGGGCGGCGCACCCTGGACACCCTCGCGGCCCTCACCGAGGCCGGCCATGTGGAGCCGGCGACCGCCGAGGCGTTGAACGCCGCCTATGATGTGCTGCGCGCCGTCGAGCATCGGGTCCAGATGATCGCCGACGAGCAGACCCACCGCCTGCCCGAGGCCGATGGCGAACGGGCGCGGGTGGCGGCCCTGTTCGGCCACGACAAGGTCAAGGCCTTCGATGCGGCCATCACCGAGGTGCTCAAGACCGTCAACCGCCGCTATGGGGAGCTGTTCCCCGACGAAGAACCCCTTTCGTCGACCTTCGGCAGCCTGATCTTCACCGGCGTGGATGACGACCCCGCCACCCTGAAGACCCTGGCGCGCATGGGCTTCGACAATCCCCTGCAGGTCTCCCAGACCATCCGCGCCTGGCATCACGGGCGCATCCCCGCCACCCGCACCGAGCGGGGCCGCGAGCTGTTCACCCGCCTGGCGCCGCGCCTGCTGGAGGCGGCCCACGCCACCGGCGCCCCCAACGCCGCCTTCAACCGGTTCAGCGACTTCTTCGCCAGCCTGTCGTCGGGCGTGCAGATCCAGTCCCTGTTCCTGGCCAATCCCAAGCTGTTCGAATTGCTGGTCCAGGTGCTGGCCTTTGCGCCCAAGCTGGCCGCGACTCTGGCCCGTCGGCCCGCCGCCATCGACGCCCTGATCGACGGGGACTTCTTCGCCGAGATCGATCCGGCCGAGGACGAGACGGTGATGGCCATGGCGCTGGCCCGGGCCGAGGGGTTCGAAGAGGTGATGGACGCCGTCCGCCGCGTCCACCGCGAGCAGGCCTTCCGCCTGGGGGTTCAGGTCATGAGCGGCGTGGCCAGCGCCGAGCAGGTGGGCCGGGGCTTCGCCGACCTCGCCTATCTCTGCATCCGGACCCTGGCGCCGGCCGCCCTGGCCGAGGCCGAGCGGATCGGCGGCGCCTTCCCCGGCCAGGTGGCCGTGGTGGCGCTCGGCAAGTGCGGCTCGCGGGAGATGACCGCCTCGTCGGACCTGGACCTGATGACCCTCTACCTGGCCGACGATCCCCGGGCCATGTCGAGCCTGAAGAGCTGGGGGGCCGAAACCTTCTATGGCCGGTTCACCCAGCGGCTGATCGCGGCCCTGTCCCTGCCGACGGCCGAGGGCGGCCTCTATGAGGTGGACATGCAACTGCGACCCTCCGGCACCCAGGGGCCTGTGGCGGTCAGCCAGGCGGCCTTTGAGGCCTATTACGCCGGCGAGGCCGAGACCTGGGAGTTCCTGGCGCTGACCCGGGCGCGCGTGGTCTGGGCCAGCACGCCGGCCTTCGCCGGGACGGCGGCGGGCCTCATCGCGGCGGCGCTCCGGCGCCCCCCGGACCGGCCCGCCCTGGCCGTCAGCTGGCTCCACGCCGCCGCCTACTGCGAGTGGCCGTCCGGTCGGCTGCCCAGCCGGTCTCGTCCGCCCACCGCGGCCCCACCCGCAACACCGCCCCCGGCCCCCAGCTGCGCCCCACGCTTTCCCCGGGGCCACCCGTACCCGGAACGGTCGGAGCCACACCACCGCGGGTCCCTCGGTGGACCGCCGGCCCATCCCGCCGCCGGCGGGGTCGGCGGCGGAGAAGGTGGAGGGCACCCGTGGTCGCTACGGGCCGGAGGGTTTCCACGCCATCGGCCACTCCCCAGCCGCCCCTGTCGCCCACATCGCCAGCGCGCCCCCTTCGGCAAGAGCGTAGATCTCTGCCGCCGCCTCACCCGTCACACTAACACACATCTGTACCCCCTCACTCTTACCCTCCACCCTCCCCCTCCCCATTCCTCTCATCACTTCCTAATCTTCTGCCTCCCTCCTCTCCCCTTTTCTTCCACTTCTTATCAACCCCCACTCCCTCCCTATCCTCTCACCAACTGTATCTTCTTTCCCCTCCCCCCCTCTCCCCTCCCCCCCCCCCTCCCCCCCCCCCTCCTCCCCCTCCCCCTCCCCCCCCCCCCCCCCCCCCCCCCCCCCCCCCCCCCCCTTCCCCCCCCCTCTCCCCCCCCCCCCCCCCCCCCCCTCCCCCTCCCCCCCCCCTCCCCCCCCCCCCCCCCCCCTCCCTCCCCCCCCCCCCCCCCCCCCCCCCCC
>CALEOQ010000029.1 GCA_937910255.1 uncultured Caulobacteraceae bacterium
GGGGGGGGCGGGGGGGGGGGGGGGAGGGGGGGTGGGGGGGTGGGGCGGTGTGGGGGGGGGGGTGGGCGTGGACGGGCGGGGGGAATGCGCCGGGCGGGGGGGTGGGGGCGGGCGGGCCGATAAGCATGCCGTAGCCGCCGGATGCGCCCACCGCCTTGACCACCAGCTTGTCCAGATTGGCCAGCACATGGCTGAGCTCGGACGGCTCGCGACAGAGGAAGGTCTCGATATTGGGCAGGATCGGCTCCTCGCCCAGATAGTAGCGGATGATTTCCGGCACATAGGCGTAGACCGCCTTGTCGTCGGCGACGCCGGTGCCCGGGGCATTGCACATGACCACCGTGCCGGCCCGATAGGCGTTGAACAGACCCGGCACGCCCAGGGACGAGTCCCGGCGGAAGGTGAGGGGGTCGACGAAGTCGTCATCCACCCGGCGATAGATCACGTCGATCCGCCGCAGGCCGGTGGTGGTCCGCATATAGACCATGTTGTCATGGACCACGAGGTCGCGGCCCTCGACCAGGGGCACCCCCATGAGGCGGGCCAGATAGGCGTGCTCGTAATAGGCCGAGTTGTAGACGCCGGGCGTCAGCACCACGACCTGGGGATTGGGCCGCCACTCCACCATGCTGCGCAGGGTCGAGAGCAGCAGGTCCGGATAGCGGTCGATCTGACGTACGCCGGCCAGCCGGAACGTGCCCGGGAAGGTGCGCTTGGAGGCCTCGCGGTTGGCCAGCATGTAGGAGACGCCCGAGGGCACCCGAAGATTGTCCTCGAGCACCGCATAGGCGCCGTCTTCCTGCCGGATCAGGTCGCTGCCGCAGACATTGGCATAGGCCTGGTGGGGCACATAGAGTCCCTGCATCTCCCGGCGATAGGACGGCGCGCCGAGCACCAGCTCCCGCGGCACCACCCCGTCCTTGAGGATCATCCGCTCGCCATAGATGTCGGCGAGGAACAGGTTCAGCGCCTGCAGCCGCTGGGTCAGACCGTTCTCGATCTTCGCCCATTCGTCGGCCGGAATGATCCGGGGCAGGAGGTCGGTCGGAATAATCCGCTCGGTGGTGCTCTCGGCGCCATAGACCGTGAAGGTGATGCCCTGGAGCAGGAAGAACCGCTCAAGGGTGCGCTGGCGCTCGTCCAGCTCGCCGGGGTCCATGTCCGCCAGCCGCCGGGCCAGGGCCGCGAAATGGGGCCGGACCGACCCATCTGGGGCGTGCATTTCGTCATAGGGCGGGTTGGCCGCCCCCGCTTGGGCCATCGCCCGGTCGATCTCGTCGGATCTTTGCGCTGTCGCCACGCCCTACTCCACCACGCTCCCGTCCTCGAAACCGCAAGCCGGGACGACAGCCTAGTGACTGTGGCGCGTAACGTCGTGCGCTATTGTGGGCGCCGCAAAATCAAGCGCCAGACGATGAAAAAAGAGGCGGTCTGGCCGGGGTGACATAAGGGCCGAGCGTCGGTACAGGGGTGCTCGGGGGCTGAAGGGTGATTGCGTGGGACGAAGTGTCTTCGCAGCCGTCGCCACGGCTGCCCTCTGTGTTTACGGCGCCGGCACGGCTCGCGCCGAGCCGCGTGCTGATGTGCGCGGGGATATCAACAGCGACCTTCGGGAGCGAATCGTCCGCGCCATAGGCGAGGCCGACCAGCCCGTGGAAAGCCTGTTCCAGGCGCGCCGCCGCGCCCGGGACGCCGCTGAGGACGCCATCGCCGTCCTGCGATCCGAAGCCTACTACGCCTATGGCGTCGAGGCCGATGTGGGCGAAGGCGAGCCGCCCCGTCCCATCGTCGAGGTGGAGCCCGGCCCCAGATTTCTGTTTGCGGACCCTCAGGTGGCCTGGACCGGTGAGGCGCCGGACCAGGAAACCCAGGCCAAGGGCCGCGAGGCCATGGATATCAACCCCGGCGAGCCTGGACGCGCGGCCGATGTGGTGGCCGCGGAGGGGCGGATCGTCGCGGCGGTGCGGGAGTCTGGCTACGCGGACGTGTCGGCCGATCCCCGTGAGGTGATCGTCGATCATGCCGACGACACGGTGCGCCCGACCTTCCGGATCGACGCCGGCGGCCTGGTCCGCCTGGATGGCCTGGTGCTGGACACCGAGGGCCGGACCAATCCCGCCTGGCTCTCCCAGCTGAGGCCCTGGACCCCCGGGGACGTCTACGATCCGGAGGACGTGGCCGAGCTGGAGCGCCGACTGCTCGACACCGGCGTCTATAACTCGGTCACCGTAGCCCTTTCGGCGCAGGACGATGTGGACGAGGAGGGGCGCCGCCGGGTCCTGGTCGGCCTGGAGGACCGCGAACCGCGCACGCTGGAGTTCGGGGCCAGCTATTCCACGACCGAGGGCTTCGGCGTCGATACGCGGTGGACGCGATACAATGTGCTGGGCCGCGCCGATACGCTGGCCCTGGTGGCGCGGGTCTCGGAGCTGGACAGCCGCGTAGGGGCGGACCTGACCCTGCCGCACTGGCGCCGCGCCGCCCAGACCCTGCACATGAACGCCGGCGCCTATCGCAACGAGACGGACGCTTATGAAGAGACCGGCGTGGGCGTGGGGGCCGATCTGCGTCGGCGCTATGGCGCCAACTCCTTTGTGACGGTCGGCGGATCCCTCGACCTCACCCGCAGCGACGAGAAGGATGCGCGCACCCTCTCGCCCCTGGGGCGTGACCTGATCATCGGCGCCGTGTTCGGGGCGGTGTCCCTGGACCGCTCCAATGATCTTCTGGACCCGACCCAGGGTTGGCGCGCGGATCTGCGGCTGGAGCCGACCTACATCGCCGGCGACGAGTCCTTGCCCTATCTGGAGATCGCCACCCAGGGCATCGCCTATATGCCTTTGGACTCCCAGGCTCAGACGGTCCTGGCCGGGCGGTTGAAGGTCGGCAGCCTGGTCGGCGCCACCCTCGACATTCCGGCGTCCCGCAGGTTCTACGCCGGCGGCGGCGGTTCGGTGCGCGGCTACGCCTATCAGGCGGTCGGGCCGCGACTGGAAGACAACACGCCACGGGGCGGCCTGTCCCTGGTCGAGGTGAGCCTTGAGGCCCGCCGCAAGCTGACGGAGCGCTGGGGCGTCGTGGCCTTTGTGGACGCAGGCTCCGTGGGTGACGAAATGACCCCCACGGGCGAGAATATGAGCGTCGGCGTGGGCGTCGGGGTCCGCTACGACCTCGGCTTCGGACCCATTCGCGCCGACATCGCCATCCCGCTCGATTCCGACAAGCGCGATGGCGCCTTCCAGATTTATCTCAGTATCGGACAGAGCTTTTGAGCGTCGAAGATCACGTCGAGGCTGAAGCGCCTGCGGACCGCAAGAAGAGCCTGAAGCGACGCCTGGCGGTGGCGGCGGTGGTGGTGGTCGCCCTGGTCGGCGCGCTTTTCGCGGCCGTGCGGTTCGGCGCCATGGCGCCGCCGACCCTCGGCCTGGTCGAGGCGCGAACCGATGGTCTGTCCATCGGCCGGTTCGGTGAGCTGAAGATCGAGGGCCTCAGCGGCGACCTGTTCCGTGATTTTCGGATCCGCAAACTGACCATCGCCGATGAGGCAGGCGTCTGGCTCGAAGCCGAAAACATCGCCCTGCAATGGAATTACCTGCAACTTCTGAGGCGTCAGTTCCACGCCGAGAGGCTGACGGCCGAAGAGGTGCGGGTGCTGCGCCGCCCGATCCTGACGCCGAAGAAGGACGAGACCGGCGGCCTGCCGGTCCGCATCGTCATCGACCAGGCCAAGCTGCGCCTCGCCCTGTCGCCGGAGTTCAGCTACGAGCGCGGCCTCTATGACGTCACCGCCAGTCTGGACCTCCGCCGCCAGGGCCGCGGGCAGGCCGGCGAGATCCAGGCCCGCAGCCTCCTGCGCCCGGGCGATCACCTGGATGCACGGTTTGATCTCGGCAAGACGCGGCCGCTGCTGATCGATGTCTCGGCCTTGGAAAGCCAGGGCGGGGCCATCGCCGGTTCGCTGGGCCTGCCCGCCGACCAGGCCTTCCGCCTGGAGGTGGACGCCGTCGGCGCCATGGCCGAGGGGCGGTTCGAGGCCATCGCCCAGTCGGGCGACACCACGCCCCTGCGCGCCAATGGCGGTTGGAACCCGCAAGGGGGCAGGGCCGTGGGGCGTCTGGCCCTGGACGCCTCCAGCCTGACCGCGCCGGTGGCCGCTCGCCTGGGGTCCGTCGTCACCTTCGATATCCAGGGCCAAGGTGTGGACGATGGCCTCTACAACATCACCGCCCGGCTGGCGGCCGCCAACCTCACCCCTCCGGCCC
>CALEOQ010000030.1 GCA_937910255.1 uncultured Caulobacteraceae bacterium
TGATGTGTTGCTCTTTGGATGTGTTGTTGGAGTTGAATGTGTAAGTGTGTTTTTGTTTTTCAGGCGGAAGACGGCATACGAGGTTACGACGTGACTGGAGTTCAGACGTGTGCTCTTCCGATCTCGTCGGGTTCTTCAGACTGCCGCTGCCCTCAGAGTCCGCCGCGATCGTGGCCGCCGTGGAGGCGAGCGAGGGTGAGGCCCGCCCTGCGGTGATCGGCGGCCTGGACGCCCTCGGCGTCGGCGTCCGTCTGTCGGCAGGCTTTCCGAGGCCGCTGGCGGGCGCCCGCCTGGTGGGGCTCCAGGATGATCGGTATCGGAGCTATGCCGCGGCCCTCGGCGACCGGACCTTCCAGATCGAGGAGCGACGTCTGCTGCGACATGCGTCCGGCGGTCGCCCCCGGGCCGTGGTGCGGCTGTCGGTGCGCCTCGCCAGCGGCGAAGTCCTGGTGATCCAGCGACGGGCGCCGGCCGCGGCGCGAAGCCGGATCGTCCGGGGGGCCCTGGCCTTGAGTCTCGTCGCGCTCCTGATGCTGGCGATGCTGGCCCTGGCGGTGCGTCAGACGGCCCGCCCGGTCGCCGATCTCGCCCAGGGCGCGCGGCGGTTCGGAGATGATCTGCAGACCGCAGACCTTCCCCTGCGCGGCCCGCGGGAATTGCGCGATCTCGCCGAGGCCTTCAACACCATGCAGGCGCGCATTCGCGGCCTGGTGGATGATCGCACGCGCGTGCTGGCGGCCATCGCCCACGACCTGCGGACCTACCTCACCCGCCTTCAGCTCCGGACCGAGTTCATCGCCGACCCCGACCAGCAGGCCCGGGCGATCCGCGACCTGGATGAGATGAGCGCCCTGCTGGACGACACCCTGCTGTTCGCCGCCGGCCAGGACCAGCCGCCTGCGCCGCTGAGCGACCTGCGCAGCGAGCTGGAGGCCCTGGTCGCCCTGCGGCTGGAAATGGGCCAGGTCGTGCGCCTGACCGATGGAGGGGCGGCCTTCGCAAGGGTTTCGCCCCTGGCCCTGCGGCGCATGGTGGGAAATCTGCTGGACAACGCCATCCGCTATGGGGGCGGCGCCGAGGTGAGCCTGGAGCGGACGCAGGGTCAGGCTCTGATCATCGTGGCCGACCGTGGACCGGGGGTGGCGCCGGAAAGTCTCGCCCGGATTATGGAGCCGTTCACCCGCCTGGAGGCCTCCCGCAGCCGTGACACCGGCGGCGCCGGGCTTGGCCTGGCCATTGTGCGCGGCCTGGCCGAGGCCAGCGGCGGACGGCTGGCGCTCGACAATCGCCCGGGCGGCGGTCTCCGCGCAGAGCTCAGCCTCCCCATCGCCCGTTAGCGGAACCCCTTGATCCGTAAGCCCGTTGGTCTGGCAAGGAGAACGCCATGATCAATCTGAGTTGGGAACTGCTCTATGCCGTCGGCGCCGCGCTGCTGGGCGCGGCCATCATCTTTGGCCTGGTGCGCTACTACCGCCGGGACCGCCGCAACGATGCGGTCACCGAAGCGGCCACCCACGAGGAATATCAGCATCCGGATCGCTATGATCGGTCGGAGGATGCGTTCCGCGACAAGGCCCGCCCCACCTAGAGCGCGTTCCGCTAGCCGTATGCGGTCACGCCGAGGTCGCGGTTAACCTTGACTATAAACCGCATCTCAAGTCCTGCCCCGCATGGTCTGGGCAGGACGGGGATGGGGGAACCATGCGGCGCAAGCTACCCAGCGCGAGCCTCACGGCGGAAGACCTGGGCGGTCTGAAGGCGCTTGTGGTCGACGACCACGCCAACACGGTTCGGCTCATGGTCGATGTGTTGCGCGCCGCGGGCGTGGGTCAGGTCTATTCGGCCAGTGATGGCCTTAGCGCCCGCCAGATGCTGACCCGGCGCGACCCGGACCTGATTTTCACCGACTGGCGCATGCCCCTGATGGACGGGCTGGACTTCACCCGGTCGGTGCGCATGGCCGCCGTCACGCCAGACCCCTATGTGCCCGACCCGGAAGTCCCGGTGATCATGGTCACCGGCCACCGAAGCGCCCGCGAGGTCGAACTGGCCCGGGAGGCCGGGGTGAACGAGTTCGTGGTCAAGCCCTTCACGCCCGCCGCGCTGCTTTCACGCATCCAGCTGGTGCTCAGCCAGCCTCGCCATTTCATCGTCAGCAACGGCTATGTGGGGCCTGATCGGCGCCGCAAGACCGAGCTGGCCTATGCCGGCCCGCTGCGCCGGACCAATGACCCGGAAGAGGTCATCGACATCGTCGAGCGTCAGGCTGCGCGGGACACGATCAGCGTTGAGCTGGAGGCCATGCGCCGGTTGATCGCCGCCCGGGGCGGCGTGGACCGCGCCACGCTGCAGATGACCTACCGCGTCATGCAGCACACCCGTTTCCGCGCCCGTCAGGTCCGCGACAAGATGCTGGAGCGGGCCTCCGACGCTCTGCTGTCCTACGCCAGCGAGGTGGGCGGCATGGAGCATTGCGAGGCCGATGTGGTCGACGCCCATCTGACCGTCCTGGGCCAGATCCTCGAAGCCGATGACCATGACGCTATCGGCGCGGCGAAACGGGTCCGCAGCCTGGAAGCCCTGATCCGGCGCAAGCGCGCCGCCCGCCAGGCCCTGGCGGCCTGAGGCTTCGCTGCGAAGGTTTGGCGTCTCGTCCGACGGCGCCAGATGGGCTAGGAACCGGACATGGCTGAAGCATTCAACGACATCGTCCTGCCCGCCGAAAAGGCCGCGCGCTACGCCGTGCTGGTCGAGGAGGTGGCCGCCGTCCTGGAGGGCGAGCCCAATCTGACGGCGCGCATGGCGACGGTGGCGTCGATGCTGGCCTCCAGCTTCGACCACTTCTTCTGGACCGGCTTCTATGTGGTCGATCCGGACAAGCGCGACGAACTGGTGGTCGGTCCCTACCAGGGCAGTCTCGGCTGCATGCGCATCGCCTTTGGTCGCGGGGTCTGCGGGACCGCGGCGGCGACTGGCCAGTCCCAGGTGGTAGACGACGTCCACGCCTTCCCGGGCCACATCGCCTGTGACGCGAGGTCGGCCAGCGAGATCGTCGTCCCGGTGTTCGACGCCGAGGGAACCTTGATCGCCGTCCTGGATATCGATTCCGACCAACCGGCTGCCTTCGACTCAAATGATGACCTCTGGTTGAAATCCCTTATGGCGCAGGTGTTTGCGGGCGGCCGACCGGCCTGAGGCTTGCATCAGCTCGTCCAGCTGATCCCGCGCCGGGACAGTGAGACGAAAGAGCTGATCGTGGACGTCGAAACGCTACATCCGGCCGAGCTTGAGGCCCGAGACATCGTCTCGTGGCGGCACATGATCGCGGCGCAGCCGGCCTTCGCCTCGCCCCTGATGGGCCCGGAATTCGCCCAGGCCGTCGGCGCCGTGCGCCCGGACGCCCGGGTGGCGATCTGGCGGCGCGAGGGACGTCCGGTAGGGTTCCTGGCCCACCACCTGCGCTCCAGCGGCCTGGCCCGCCCGATCGGCGCGCCATTGTCGGACTATCACGCCCTGATCGCCGCCGAGCCCTTTGACGTTCGCGCCGCCTTGGCCGAGGCCGGGCTGGGCGCCCTGCGGTTCCGCGGCCTGGTCGACCCCCTGGGTATGCTGGGCCAAGCGGCGCACACCGCCCATGAGGCCTATGTCATCGCGCTGGACGATGGCGCAGACGCCTATCTCGAAGCCCTGCGCGCCCAGAGCGCCAAGCGGTTCAAGAACTACCGCCGGCTGGAGCACAAGATCGAGCGCGAGCTCGGCGCCCTGAGCGTGGTCGCGCCGGACCACGATCAGGCCGCCTTCGAGCAGATCATCGCCTGGAAGCGGGAGCAGCTGACCCGCACGGGCATGCACGACTTCCTGGCGCCGGACTGGACCAGCCAGTTGATGCACAACCTGTTCGCGGCCCGCGACGGCGACTTCCAGGGCCTGATGATCACCCTGCGGATCAACGGCCGTCTGGTGGCGGGTCATTTCGGCGTCCGCCAGGGGGCGGTCTATCATCCCTGGATCGCCTCCACCGATCCGGAGATGGGCGCCTATTCGATCGGCCAACTCTTCCTGATCAAGGCCATCGCGGCCATGCCGGACCTGGGCCTGACCAGATCGGCAGAGCACACGTCTGAACTCCAGTCACGGCGTAATCTCGTATGCAGTCTTCTGCTTGAAAAAAAAAAGAACGACCCCTTGTTTAGTATTGCTGACTATGGGTACGATGCCCAGTACATGAGTCGAGGCGAACTCGTAACCCACGTCCCGGGTCACC
>CALEOQ010000031.1 GCA_937910255.1 uncultured Caulobacteraceae bacterium
GCGGTGCGTGGTGGTAGTGGCTGATTCGAGAGCATTACTCCTCAATTGGTTTTTTTTTTTTTCAAGCAGAAGACGGCATACGAGATTACGACGTGACTGGAGTTCAGACGTGTGCTCTTCCGATCTCGAGGTCTATCTGGAGGCCGTGGCCGCGGCCCTGGCCGCCGATCCCGCCGCCCAGGTGCTGGTCCTGCTGCCCGAGATTGCGCTCACCCAGGCGGTGCTGGCCCGTTTCGCCGAGCGGTTCGGCGCCCTGCCGGCCGAATGGCATTCCGGCGTCGCCCCGCCGGCCAGGCGCAGGGTCTGGGAGGCGGTGGCCACCGGCGCCTGCCCCATCGTGGTCGGCGCCCGCTCGGCCCTGTTCCTGCCGTTTACCAACCTTCGGCTGATCGTGGTGGATGAGGAGCACGACACCTCGTTCAAGCAGGAGGAGGGCTTCATCTATCAGGCCCGCGACCTGGCCGTGGTGCGGGGCAAGATGGAGGCGGCCGCCGTCGTCCTGGCCTCGGCGACGCCGTCGCTGGAATCCCTGCGCAACGCCGAGACCGGCCGCTATCGCTGGCTGCGGCTGTCGGCCCGCCATGGGGCGGCCGTGCTGCCGCAGATCGATCTGATCGACCTGCGCGAGGTGGCGCTGGAGCACGGCCGCTGGCTTTCGCCGCCCCTGGTGGAGGCGGTGGGCGAGACCCTGGCCCGCGGGGAGCAGGCGCTGTTGTTCCTCAACCGCCGGGGCTATGCGCCCCTGGTGCTCTGCCGGGCCTGCGGCGAGCGGCTGACGGCGCCCGACACCGATTCCTGGCTGGTGGAGCACCGCTATACCGGCCGGCTGGTCTGTCACCTGACCGGCTTCTCCATGGTCAAGCCCAAGGCCTGCCCCCATTGCGGGGCGATCGACAGCCTGGTCTCGGTGGGACCCGGCGTGGAGCGGGTGGAGGAGGAGGCGCGCGCCCTGTTCCCGGAGGCGCGGATCGCGGTGTTTTCCTCCGACACCGTGTTCGACGCCCAGGCGGCCCGGCGGCTGGTGGAGTCCATGGCCGCCGGCGAGATCGACATCCTGGTGGCCACCCAGGCTGCGGCCAAGGGTCACAACTTCCCCAACCTGACCCTGGTGGGCGTGGTGGACGCTGACCTTGGCCTGCGGGGCGGAGACCTGCGGGCCGCCGAGCGGACCTACCAGCTGCTGGCCCAGGCCACGGGGCGGGCGGGCCGCCACGACCGGCCTGGCCGCGCCCTGTTGCAGACCTATGCGCCGGATCATGCGGTGATGCAGGCCCTGGCCGCCCAGGACCGAGACGCCTTCGTGGCCGCCGAGATGGCCGAGCGGGAGCTGGCCGGCCTGCCGCCCTTCGGCCGCCTGGGCGCAGTGATCGTCTCCAGCGAAAATCCCCAGGCCCTGGAGGCCTTTGTCCAGGCCATGGCCGCCAGCGCCCCCAACGCCGAGGGGGTGGAGGTCTATGGCCCGGCCGATGCGCCCCTGGCCCTGATCCGTGGCCGGCGGCGCAAGCGGTTCCTGGTGCGGGCCGATCGCCATGTGGACATCTCGGCCTATCTCGCCGCCTGGCGGGCGCGGGTGAAGCCGCCGGGTTCGGTGCGGGTGGCCATCGACGTGGATCCCTACAGCTTCCTCTGAGCGGGGCGCGCGACGGGCGCCCTTGGGCCTGGCGTCGGGTCGCCGACGGACACCCTGTGTCTGGCGCTGTAGGCCTGATAGGGTTCCAGCTCTCCTCCCAGCCGAACCCCCGAGGCGTTCGCCCCCAATGTCCATGGGCCAGTCCAGTCCCGACCCCCGCCGCCCGGCGGCGGCGTCAGACCTTTCCGCCCTGCGCGGCAACCGGCTGCTGGCGGCCCTGCCGCCGGCGGTCCTGCGGGAGCTTGCGCCCCACCTTCGGCAGATCACCCTGGAGCGAGGCCGGGTGATCTTCGAGCCGGGCGACGAAGTGGAGACCACCCATCTGCCGGCGGGTCCGGCGATCATCTCGCTGGTCCTGGTCACCCGGGACGGCCGCGAGGTGGAGGCCGCCAGCATCGGTCGCGAAGGCGCGGCCGGCGGCATTGTCAGCGCCGGCCACAAGCCCGCCTATGCCCGCGCCGTGGTCCAGGTGGCAGGCCCCGCCCTGGCCGTCGCCACCGAGGTGCTGGAGTCGGCCAAGCGGCGGCATCCGGAAATCTCGGACCTGTTCTCGCGCTATGCCGACAGCCTGCTGGCCCAGGTGATGCAGTCGGTGCTGTGCAACGCCCTGCATCCGGTGGAGCAGCGGGCCTGCCGCTGGCTGCTGTCGACCCATGACCGGGCCGAATCCAATGTGATTCGCCTGACCCAGCAGGCCCTGGCCGAGATGCTGGGGGTTCAGCGCACCACCGTCTCCGGCGTCGCCAAGGCCCTGGAGCACCGGGGTCTGATCCGCCAGCACCACGGCCATGTGGAGATCCTCGACCGCGACGGCCTCGAGGAGGCCTGCTGCGAATGCTACCGGGCGGTGGAGGACCACTTCGCCGTGCTGCTGCCCGAGGTGGCCGAGGACTGATCCCTTAGGCGCCTCAGGCCTCCACCTCGGCGGCCTTGGGCGGCGGGGGCGCGTGGCTGTCCTTCAGGGGCACGCCCGGGATCATCAACATCAGCGCAAAGCCGATCAGCAGCACCGCCAGGCTGAACATGACGCCATAGACCACGGCGGTGGACAGGCTCTGGCGGATGATCTGGTCGGCGGCCCGGGTGGCCGGATCTGCGGCGCGGGCGGCGGCCTGGGACGGATCGGCGTCCCGCTCCATGGCCATCTGCTGCAGGTCCGACAGCTCCAGGGTCTCCATCTGCAGGGCGGGGTTTTCCGCTGACAGCCGGCCGAGCTCTGCGGTCAGGCCCCAGGTCAGGATGGCGCCGAACAGGGCGACCCCCATGGTCGAGCCGATCTGGCGGACGAACTGGCCCGAGCTGGTGGCCACGCCGAGCTGGTGCAGGGGCACGGCGTTCTGCACGGCCAGGCTGAACAGGCTCTGGCCGGGGCCAAGCCCAATGCCCACGATCAGCAGCCGCCAGGCGAGGTTCAGCGTGCTGGTGTCCGGCCCGATGAAGCAGAGCGAGAAGACGCCGGCGATCAGCACCGCGCCGCCGCCGATCATGAAGGGCTTATAGACCCCGGTCTTGGTGACCAGCCGGCCGTTGAGGGTGGACGACGCCACCAGGCCGACCATCAGGGCCAGCATGGTCAGGCCGCTGCGGGTGGCCGGCACGCCCTGGCCCACCTGCATGTAGAGGGGCAGGAACGAGGTCACGCCCATAAAGGCCATGGAATAGACGAAGGCCGCGCCATTGGCGGTGTTGAAGGTGCGGTTCTGGAACAGGTCCAGGGGCAGGATCGGGTCCCACACCGCCTTCTGGACAAAGAAGAAGGCGGTCAGGCTGGCGCCGGCCGTCGCCAGCAGGCCGAGGATCATCGGCGAGCCCCAGCCATAGTCGCGGCCGCCCCAGGTGATGGCCAGCAGCAGGGTGGTGAAGCCGACCACGATCAGGGCCGCCCCGACAAAGTCGATCCGCCCTTCGCCGCGGGGCGGCAGGGCCGGCATCTTGATCAGGATCATGGCCACCGCGGCGAGCGCGAAGGGCACATTCACATAGAAGACCCAGCGCCAGCCCTCGATCACGTGGCCCGCCAGTTCGACGGTCCCGTGGTCGGTGAAGAAGCCGCCGATGACGGGGCCAAAGATGCTGGCCACCCCGAACACTGCGCCGAACAGGCCGGAGAACTGGGCCCGCTCGCGGGGCGCATAGAGGTCGGCGATGATGGCGAAGGCGATGGTGAACAGCGCGCCGCCGCCGATCCCCTGGATGGCCCGGGCGGTGATCAGCTGGACCATGCCGCCGCCGAGCAGGGGCAGGTCGCCGAACTCCCCGGCCAGCCCCGCCAGCCAGGAGCCGCTCAAGAAAACGCCGATGCCGGTCAGCAGGATGGGCTTGCGGCCATAGATGTCGCCGAGCTTGCCCCAGATGGGCACCATGACGGTCGAGGCCAGCAGATAGGCGGTGGTGGCCCAGGCGTAGAGATGGAGGCCTGACAGGTCCGAGACGATCCGCGGCATGGCCGTGGCCACCACGGTCTGGCTCATGGCGCTGAGCAGGAAGACGATCAGGACCGAGATAAGCGTGAGGCGGCGATCGGCCTCGTTAAACACTTGGGGCTCTTGCAACGCGGCGTTTCCAAAAGCGACGTTCGAGCGCCGCCAAATTATGCGGATCGGCGCGACGCGAAAAAACGCCGCCCATTCCGGTTTTTCGAAATGTCTGAATCCGCCCCGGCGCGCCGCGAAGCGCTCCGGGGCGGGGTTAATCCTCAGACGTTATCAGAACCGGCGGACGATGCATGCCCTGATGCAGCCTTGGCCTCTTTGCGCTTGGCGGCGTTGCGGGACGCCATGTTGAGGCCCTCCACCAGTCCGGAGAAGGCCATGGCGGCGTAGATGTAGCCCTTGGGCACATGGAAGCCGAAGCCGTCGGCGATCAGGGTCACGCCGATCATCAGCAGGAAGCCGAGCGCCAGCATCACCACGGTGGGGTTGTTGTTGATGAAGTTGGCCAGGGGATCGGCGGCCAGCAGCATCACGGCGACGGCCACGATCACCGCCACGATCATGATCGGCAGGTGGTCGGTCATGCCCACGGCGGTCAGGATCGAGTCCACCGAGAACACCAGGTCGAGAAGCAGGATCTGCACGATCACCGCGCCGAAATTGGCCGCCACGCGCCCCTTCACGTCCATGACGCCGTGGGTGGAGTCCACATCGACCTTTTCGTGAATCTCGGTGGTGGCCTTCCACAGCAGGAACAGGCCGCCGGCGATCAGGATCAGGTCGCGCCAGGAGAAGGCCATTTCGAACATCGGCACGCCGTGGACAGGATCCACCGGCCCCTGGAAGGGCAGGGTGAACACCGGCTGGGTCAGGCCGACCAGGAAGGCGATGGTGGAGAGCAGGGCCAGGCGCATGATCAGGGCCAGCGCGATGCCGATCCTGCGGGCCTTGCTGCGCTGCTCCTCCGGCAGCTTGTTGGACAGGATCGAGATGAAGACGAGGTTGTCGATGCCGAGCACGACCTCCATCACCACCAGGGCGATGAGGGCGGCCCAGGCGGCGGGGTCGGCCATCAGGGCCATAAGACTATCCATCGGGGGTGATTCTCCTTGCTCCCGTCACGACCTTCTAGCCGAACGCAGTTCTCGCTCCAGCGCTAACGCGATGGTGAGGCTTCCGGCGCCAGACTAGGGCGAAACGTCGCGCCAGAAAGCCTCGATCCATGACGGACGCCCAGCATATTCGCCCGCTCACCTCCCTGCGGTTCTTCGCCGCCTTCTGGGTGGTGCTGTTCCACTATTGGCCGGCGCTGGCGACCACGGCGACGCCGTTGTTCGTGGCCAAGGGCTATCTGGGGGTGGAGCTGTTCTTCATCCTGTCGGGCTTCATCCTCTGCCACGTCTATCGCAGCGAGGTGGAAGCCGGGCGGTTCACCTATGGAAGTTTCCTCTGGGCGCGGCTGGCCAGGGTCTACCCCCTGCATCTGGCGACCCTGATCGGCATGGGCGTGCTGGCGGGCGGGGCCACGGCGGCGGGATTCGCCGTCGATCCCAACATCCTGTCCTGGGAGTCGCTGCCGGCCAATCTGTTGCTGGTGCAGGCCTGGGGCCTGGCGCCGCAGGCCGGCTGGAACCATCCTTCCTGGTCGATCTCGGCGGAATGGTTCGCCTATCTCACCTTCCCGCTGTTCGCCTGGGCGGCGCTGGCCCTGAAGGCCCGGCCCCTGGTGGCCGTGGCCCTGGCGGCGCTCTTCATGGCGGTCCTCTATGCCGGCTTCGAGACGTGGGCCGGCCATCCGCTCACCCTGGCGACCATCCGCTGGGGCGCCCTGAGGATCGTGCCCTGCTTCGCCCTGGGCTGCGCGCTGCACAGCCTCTGGCGGGAGCGGGCGGGACCTGGCCGCAACAGCGCCATGGCCGGCGCCGCAATTTCAGGCGCCGTCGCCCTGATTGCAGCCGCCACCGCCCTGTCCGACACGATTATCGTCCTGGCCACCGGCGGGCTGATCTTCTACCTGGCCCGCATGGCTCAGGCCGGCTCCACCGTGCTCAGCGCCCGCCCGCTGATCTATCTGGGTGAGATCAGCTATTCGATCTACATGGTCTGCGTGCCGTGGAAGATTGTATTCGTGAACGGCGCGACCAGTCTGCTCAAGCTTGAGGGCGGCCAACTGCCCTGGCCGCTGTGGTGTGTCTTCCTGGCGGGCGTGGTTCCACTGGCGGCGATCTCATACCACCTGATCGAGAAACCGGCCCGGACGCACATGAAGCTGTGGGCGGAGATGTGGAAAGGCCGGGCGCCAACTGTCGCAGGCGCATAAACCCTCTTTTCATTCCCGCGGGGCGAAACTATCCATAGGCCGCGTTCGCGTCAGGGGAGTACGCCCAACATGATCAAACGGACACGCATCGTCCTTGGTTCCATCACCGCTGCGGCGGTCATGGCCCTGGCGCCCGCAAGCTCGGCCTTCGCCGACACCTACTGGCAATGCGTGCCCTTCGCCCGGATGATCTCGGGCGTGCAGATCTTCGGCGACGCCTGGACCTGGTGGAAACAGGCCGCCGGCAAGTACGACACCGGAAACACCCCCCAGGCCGGCGCGGTCCTCTGCTTCAAGCCCACCGGCAAGATGCGCCTGGGCCATGTGGCGGTGGTCAGCCAGGTGCTCACCGAGCGGGTCATCCAGATCAATCACGCCAACTGGTCGCGGATCAACGGAACCCGCGGTCAGATCGAGCGCGACGTCACCGTCATCGATGTCTCCCCCTCCGGCGACTGGAGCCAGGTCAAGGTCTGGTACGACTCCATCGGCGACCTGGGCTCGACCACCTATCCGGTGCACGGCTTCATCTATCAGGACTCCACCGCCGCGACCCTGACCAAGACCGGCTTCACCACCGCCCAGAATACGGCCGTCACCGTGGCCCAGTCGGCCGCCAACCAGATGGTCGCCGCGGTTCGTCCCGGTTCGGGCCCGCTGCACATGCTGAGCCAGGCCGCCGACGCGACCGACAAGATCGCCGCCCTTCTGCAGGCCGCCGGCCAGGGCGGCGCCTCCACCGACAGCCCGGAATAGGATTCGCTCGCCACTGCGTCCACAGGCCGCGGCGCGAACCCTTCCTTCAAAGCCGGGGGATCAGGCTTGGCGCTTGAGCCGAAAGCCAAGCATGTCCGCCCAACCCGCCCCTTCCCACCTGCTCCGCCATACCGCGGACGACATCGGCGACGCCCTGGAGGCGCACGCCCGCTATGTGCGTGGGCTCGCGGGCGGACGCCGGGCGAGCCTGATCCGCGCCGATCTCTCCGACTGGAACCTGGAAGGCGCCCTGCTGACCGAGGCCGACCTGGCCGGCGCCTGCCTCAGCGGCGCGATCCTGGCCGGCGCCGAGCTCAGCCGCGCCAACCTGTTCGGGGCGGACCTGCGCGACGCCGACCTGCGCGGCGCCAAGCTGGCCCGGGCCGACCTCCGGGGCTCCAGCCTACGCGGCGCCAATCTCTCCGGCGCCGACCTGGCCGAATGCGACCTGCGCGAGGGGCGGATCGCCATGCAGGACCGCCAGGACGGCTTCCGCATGATCACGCCCGGCGAACGGCCGGGAAACCTGGAATACGCCGTGGTGGCCGGGGCCAATCTGCGCGACGTGCTGACCGCCGTCGACTGCACCGACGCCAGCCTCGATGGGGCGATCCTGGTGGGGGCGCGCATGGCCGGCGCCCGCCTGGACGGGGCCGACCTGACCGGCGCCCAGATCGACGGCGCCGACCTCACGGGCGCCTCCCTGCGCGGGGCGGTGGTGGCCGGCGTCAACCTGGCCTTGGCCGGGCTGAACCGGGTGGATCTCAGCGGCGTGCTGCGGGCGCCGGCGCCGATCTTCTATGTGGACGACGTGCCGCTCCATGAGCTGGTGGCCGAGCATGAGGCCTTCTGCGACAGCGACGGCGCCCGCGGCGAGGCGGCGGCGGCCACTGAGGTGGATTTCCGCGGCCTGCGAACCCTGCGCCGCCGACGGCTGAGCGGGCTGTCGGCCGCCGGCTCGATCTTCTTCGACATGGACATGGAGGGCGTCCAGCTGCAGGGCGCTGACCTGTCGGGTTGTGATCTGCGCAAGGCCAGGCTCCGGGGCGCCGATCTGCGCGGGGCCCGGCTGACCGGGGCCAATCTGATCCGCGCCGACCTGCGCGACGCCCGCCCGGGACCCCTGGAGATCGGCGCGGGCCGTCTGCTGCGCACCGAACTGAACCGGGCGGTCCTGCGCTATGCCGACCTCACCGGCGCCCAGGCCCGGCGCGCGCGATTCCTCGAGGCGGACCTGCAGGGGGCGAAGCTGTCCGGCGCCGACCTGCGCGGCGCCGAACTGATCCTCTAGATCGTCCTACATCTCATGGCGCAGGGGGCGCAGGTCGGGGAAGTCGGCCGGGCGCTTTTCGGCCTTGGCCTTGAAGGCCTCGCCCATATGCGAGCCGGCGAACATGCCGGTCTGCCAGACGGCGATATAGTCCAGCCCATCGGCGATGGTGTGGTCCCGGGCATAGTTGATCATCACCTTGGACCCGGTCACCGCCAGGGGCGACTTCTCGGCGATCTCGCGGGCGGTGGCCATCACGTGGTCCAGCAGGGCCTCGTGGGTCGGGAAGACCTCATTGACCAGGCCGATCTCCTTGGCCCGCTGGGCCGATAGCCGCCGCCCGGTATAGGCCAGCTCGCGCACCCAGCCCTCGGGGATCAGCTTGCACAGCCGCGGGAAGGTGCCGACGTCGGCGGTCATGCCTATATTGATTTCAAATATGGTGAGAAACCCATCTGCGGTCATGTAACGCATGTCGCAGGCCGTGATCAGATCGACGCCGCCGCCGATGGCGCCCCCCTGGATGGCGGCGAGCACTGGCATACGACAGTTTTCCAGGCAGGAAAATGTTTGCTGCATGTATTTGACGGCGTCGTAGAATTTGGCGCCGCGTTGGCGAGATCGGAAGAGCACACGTCTGAACTCCAGTCACGTCGTACTCTCGTATGCCGGCTTATACTTCTAAAAAACAAAAACAAGCCAAA
>CALEOQ010000032.1 GCA_937910255.1 uncultured Caulobacteraceae bacterium
CCGGCCAGAGGCTGTTCTCCGCCTGCCCGGTGGAGGGCGGCGCCTATCGCAGCATCCTGGTGGATCGCGGCTTCGTCCCCGACACGGTGGAGGCCCGTCCGCCGGTGGCCAGCGAGCGCGGCGCAATGCCGGTCGAGGTGGTCGGTCTGCTGCGCGAGCCCGACGCCCCCAACTTCGTCACCCCGGAAAACCAGCCGGCCCAGAACCTCTGGTACGGCAGCGACGTGCCGGCCATGGCCGAGGCCCTGGGCGCCCCGGCCCCGGCGCCGGTCTTCCTGCTGGCCGAAACCTCAAGCAATCCCGATTTCGCCGCCCTGGACCCCACGCCTCTTCCCGGCGAGATCGCCAACCGGCATCTGGAATACGCCCTGACCTGGTTCGGCCTTGCGGGCGCCCTGATCGCCGTCTATGCCGCCATGCTCTGGCGCAGATGGAAGAGTTGATGCGGTATGTCTCCACCCGGGGCCAGGCCCCGGCGGTCGGCTTCGTAGACGCGGTCCTGGCCGGCCTCGCCCCCGACGGCGGGCTCTATGTGCCCGAGACCTGGCCGGCCTTCAGCCGCGATGAGATCGCCGCCTTCCGCGGCAAGCCCTACGCCCATGTGGCCGCCGAGGTCCTGGCGCGCTTCGCGGGCGAGGAGATCCCGCGCGAGGCGGTCAACGCCATGTGCGAAGAGGCCTACGCCACCTTCGCCCACGCCGCCGTGGTGCCGCTCGTCCAGCTTGCCCCCGACGCCTTCCTGGCCGAGCTGTTCCACGGGCCGAGCCTGGCGTTCAAGGACGTGGCCATGCAGCTGCTGGCCCGCCTCTATGATCACGTCCTGGCCGGCCAGGACCGGGTTCAGACCATCCTCTGCGCCACGTCGGGCGACACCGGCGGCGCCGCCGTGGAGGCCTTCCGCGGCCGGGCCCATGTGCGGGTCTGCGCGCTCTTCCCGGAGGGCCGGATCTCGGAAGTCCAGCGCCGGTTCATGACCACCGCGACCGAGGACAATGTCCGCTGCGTCGCCGTCCAGGGCACCTTCGACGACTGCCAGGCCATCGTGAAGGCGGCCTTCCAGGACCAGAGCCTGCGGCAGGCCGTAGACCTCACCGGGGTCAATTCGATCAACTTCGCCCGGATCGTGGCCCAGAGCGTCTACTACTTCACCACCGCCGTGGCCGTGGGCGCGCCCGAGCGGGCCATCTCCTACTGCGTGCCCTCGGGCAATTTTGGCGACGCCTTCGCCGGTTTCGTGGCCCGGCAGATGGGTCTGCCCATCGAGCGGATCGTGGTGGCGACCAATTCCAATGACATCCTCGCCCGCGCCTTCACCGACGGCCGCTATGCCCGCGGCGAGGTGATGGCCACCCAGAGCCCGGCCATGGACATCCAGTCGGCCTCCAACTTCGAGCGGCTCTATTTCGAGGCCGTGCGCCGCGAGGCTGTCGAGACCGCCCGGGCCTTCACCGCCTTTGGCGAGGCCGGCCATATCGACATCCCGCCCGCCGCCCAGGCCTTCATGGGAGAGCTGTTCACCGGCGTGGCGGTGAGCGAGGACGAGACCGCCCGCACCATGCTGGCGACGCTGAACGAGACCGGCGAGCTCATCGACCCGCACACCGCCGTGGGCGTGGCCGCCCTGCGTCAGGCCCGGGATCTGCCTGGCCCCATCATCGTGCTGTCCACCGCCCATCCGGCCAAGTTTCCTGAGGCGGTCGCCGCGGCCACCTCGGTCACGCCAGGCCTGCCGCGCTGGACCCAGAGCCTGGCGGCGCGTCCCGAACGGTTCGACCGGCTGCCGGCCGACGCCGAGGCCATCAAGGCCTGCGTCCGCGCCTTCGCCGAGAGCTAGGGTTTGGCTTCGGTTCACCGCCTGACCAATGGCGTCCGGGTCGTCTGCGACCCGATCCCCGGCCTTGAGACGGCCGCCCTGTGCGTGGTGGCGGGCCGTGGCGCGCGCTATGAGGACGCCGCGCGGTCGGGCTGGTCGCACCTGCTCGAACATATGGTCTTCAAGGGCGCCGGCGCCCGCTCGGCCATGGAGATCGTCGAGGCGGTCGAGGCCCAGGGCGGGCAGATCAACGCCGCCACCGGCTATGAGCGCACGAGCTTCCAGGTGCGCTGCCTGGCCGGCGGTCTCGACCTGGGCTCGGCCGTGCTGGCCGATCTGGTCCTGGCGCCGCGCATGGACGCGGGCGACCTCGCCCGGGAAAAACAGGTGGTTGGCCAGGAGATCGCCGAAGCGGCGGACACGCCCGACGATCTGGTGTTCGAAATGGCCCAGGCTGCGGCCTATGGGGACCAACCCCTGGGCCGCTCCATCCTCGGCACCACAGGTTCGATCGCCAGCGCCGACCCGGCCAGCCTGTCGGACTGGCGGGCCTGCCTCTACGACCCGCAGTCCCTGGTGGTCAGCGCCGCAGGCGCCGTGGACGAAGCCGCCCTGCTGGCTATGGCCGAACGGGACTTCGGCGCCGCCAGGTCCCCGACAACCGGCGCGCCGATCGCGCCGCCCGCCTTCTTCACCGGCGGCGAGGCGGTGAGCGCCAAGGCGCTGGAGCAGGCTAATCTGGTCTTCCTGTTGCCCAGCGTCGGGGTCAGCGATCCGGACTATTTCGCCCTGCGCCTGTTCGCCGAGATCCTCGGCGGCGGCATGGCGTCGCGCCTGTTCCAGGAGGCCCGGGAAAAGCGCGGCCTGGCCTATGCGGTCGACGCCTATAGCGAAACCTATGCCGACCAGGGCGTGCTCGGCGTCTTTGCGGGTTGCGCGGCCAAGGACGCCGTCGAGCTGGCCAAGGTGGCGGCCGGCGAAATCGCAGGCCTGGGGGAAAGCGTCGGTGAGGCTGAACTGGCCCGCGCCAAGGCCCAGCTGAAGGGCGCCATGTTCATGATGCGGGAATCGCCCCTGGCACGGGCCGAACAGACCGCCGCCCAGCTCCTGCTGTTCGACCGCCCCCTGCCGCCGGCAGAGATCGCCGCGGGCATCGAGGCGGTGAGACCGGCTGACCTCGCCCGCCTGGGGGCGGCCATGTGCGCCAGCGGCCGCGCTGCGGTTTCGGTGCTGGGACCCCGCCAGGCCGGTCCTGCGGCCCAGGCCTTCACGCGGGCCCTGTTTCCGAAAGCCTGACCGCATCGGGCGCCTTCTTCGTCGGCCACGCTTGACGGCGCGCCTTTTCAAGGCCGCAATTCCCCCATGGCGTTGTTGGACTGGATCGCCTCCGAAGGCGGATTGCGCGTGGTGGGTGAGGGCGTGTTGCTGCGCCCGCCGAGGCCTGCCGACTATGCGGAGTGGCGCGACCTGCGGGCGGCGTCGCGGGCCTTTCTTCAGCCCTGGGAGCCGACCTGGCCCGCAGACGATCTGACCCGCGTGGCCTTTCGCCGCCGCCTGTCGGCCTATGCCCGCGACCGCGAGGCCGGCGTGGCCTTCAGCTTCTTCGTGTTCCAGGAATCCGACGGCGCGCTCAGCGGCGGAATCACCCTGTCCAACATCCGCCGGGGCGTCGCCCAGATGGGCACGGTCGGCTACTGGTGTGGCCAGGGCTTCGCCCGCCGGGGCCTGACGCTCGCCGCAGCCCGGGCGCTCAACGGCTTCGCCTTCGACACCCTGGGCCTCCATCGGCTGGAGGCGGCGTGTCTGCCGCACAACGAGGCCTCCCGCCGTTTGCTCGCCAAGGCGGGGTTCCAGGAGGAAGGCTTTGCTAAGGCTTATCTGAAAATTAACGGCGTTTGGCGAGATCATGTCCTGTTCGGACAGGTCTCTCCCCGCGGCGGGGGCGACCGGTCGGCGGACGCTGTTTCAGTTTAGCCGGCACGCGCCGGCCTCGAGAGGCCATGCCGAGCGACCGTTGGATCTGGGACGCCACCACCACACTGGAAGCGCTGGGCGCGGCCGATGTGGCCCTGTGGCATTGGGAGCCGGAGCGCGATCAGCTCCGCTTCACCGGAGCCTCGCGCGCCCTTGGCCTGGGTCCGCTGGCCCCGGAATGCTCTTCGGCCGCCATGCGCGCCCTGGCCCTGCCCCAGGACCGCGCCCGCGCTGACGATGTGCTGAGGGTGCAGGAGCCTGGCTCGGAGGTGGCCGTGCGCCTGCGCATGCGAGGCGGCGGGGTCTGCATCTGGCGGGGAATCTGGCTGGAGGAGGGCGTCCGCGCCGCCGGCGTGGTCGCCGCCGAGACCAAGTTCGCCGCGTCCGATCTCGACAACCTCACGGGCCTGCTGGACCGCAAGAGCTTCATCCTGCGCGCCCGCGAGCACCTGCAGCATCCGGGCGATTACGAGCTGGTGGTGGCCGATCTCGATCGCCTGCGCCGGCTGAACGAGGCCCTGGGGCATGAGCGCGCCGACCTGGTCCTGGCGGCCCTCGGGTCGAGGCTGGCCGCCGCCTTCCGGCCAGGCGTGTTGTTGTCCCGCGTCGGCGAAGACGAATTCGGCGTGCTGGCGCCGGTGGGCGAGACGCCCACCAGCGAGGTCCTGCGCCACGCCTTGGAGCGGCCCCTTCGGGTGGCCGGCTTCGACATCCATCCGACCCTCTCTGTGGGCGCGGTGCGGGCCAAGGGCGGCGATGAGGCGCCGGAAGCCGCCGAGCTGCTGCGGCGGGCCGAACTCGCCGTTGAGGCGGCCAAGACCGGCGGCCGCGGCGGGGCGGCCGCCTATGGCCGCAGCCTGGAAAGCGACGGCCTGTCGCGCCTGGCCCTGGAGAGCGACCTGCGCGGCGCCATCGGCCGCGGCGAACTGATGCCCTATTACCAGCCGATCGTGCGCCTCTCGACCGGCGCGCTCTCGGGCTTCGAGGCCCTGGTCCGCTGGCGTCATCCCAGGCGCGGCCTGCTGGCGCCCGACCAGTTCCTGCCGCTTTGCGAAGAGATGGGCCTGATGAGCGCGCTCGGCGCCCACATGATGCGCGAAGCCGCCGGCCAGCTGGCCACCTGGCGCGACACCCACAGGGCGTCCGGCGAGTTGACGGTGGCGGTGAACCTCTCCACCGGCGAGATCGACCGACCCGAGCTCATTCCCGACGTCATCCAGATCCTGCGCGACACCGGCCTGCCGCCGGGCGCCCTGAAGCTGGAGGTGACCGAGAGCGACGTCATGCGCGATCCCGACCGGGCTGCGGTGATCCTGCGCAACCTGCGCCAGGCCGGCGCGGCCCTGGCCCTGGACGACTTCGGCACCGGCTTCTCATCGCTGTCCTATCTGACGCGGCTGCCCTTCGACACCTTGAAGATCGATCGCTATTTCGTTCGCACCATGGCCACCGACGCCGGCTCGGCCAAGATCGTCTCCTCGGTCGTCAAGCTCGGCCAGGACCTGGACCTGGAGGTGGTGGCCGAAGGGGTGGAGAACGCCGGCATGGCTCGGCAACTGCTGGCCCTGGGTTGCGACTACGGCCAGGGCTTCGGCTATGCGCCGGCCCTGTCGGCCCAGGAGGCCGAGGTCTATCTCAACGAAAGCTATGTGGACGGCGCGGCGCCGGTGAAGGCCCGGGGCTAGGCCCGCCTAGGCCTGGCCCGCGGCGGCGGACAACAGTCCCGGATCCACCCCCAGCTTGGCCAGGGCCTGGGACCACTTGTGGTCGTGATCATCGCCGAACAACAGGATTTCGTCGGCCGCACAGGTCAGCCAGACGTTGTCGCGCAGTTCCTGCTCCAGTTGGCCCGCGCCCCAGCCGGCATAGCCCAGCGCCATGACGCTGCGGCGCGGCCCCTGGCCGTGGGCCAGCATCTCCAGCACCTCCCGCGTGGCGGTCAGGGCCAGGCCCTCGCCCACCGGCAGGCTGCTTTCGCTGTGATAGTCCGAGGTGTGCAGGACAAATCCCCGCTCGCGCTCCACCGGGCCGCCGATCAGGATCGGCTCATCAAGGCCCGGCGCGGATTCCGAGGTCGCTTCGATCTCCAGACGCTCCAGCAGATCGACCAGCATGAGCCCGTCCACCGGGCGATTGACGGTCAGACCCATGGCGTGCTCCTCGTCGTGGGCGCAGACCAGCACCACGGCGCGCTCAAACCTCGGATCGCCGATGCCGGGCATGGCGATCAGCAGCTGTCCGGAGAGATAGCCGCCGCTCGGGCCGGCGTCGGGATCGATATGGGCCATGGCCTATAGTTTGCGGTCTAACGCGGCGC
Organism: uncultured Caulobacteraceae bacterium; assembly: GCA_937910255.1. Taxonomy (GTDB): domain Bacteria; phylum Pseudomonadota; class Alphaproteobacteria; order Caulobacterales; family Caulobacteraceae; genus Phenylobacterium. Next base: position 6,105 of record CALEOQ010000032.1, read on the forward strand.
TTTCAAGACACATCGGCCGGACTGAGGTTGAAGGGATCGACCAAAGCGTTATGTGCTGGGCCAACGCCCATTCCGGCGATCCTTCAGGAGCACGGCCATGACCATCAAAGTCGGCGACAAGCTGCCCGCAGTCACCCTCACCCAAGCCACCCTGGACGGCCCCAAGCCGGTGTCCACCGACGATGTGTTCAAGGGCAAGAAGGTCGCCCTGTTCGCCGTGCCCGGCGCCTTCACCCCCACCTGCTCGGCCCGCCACCTGCCGGGTTATGTGGACAAGGCCGAGACCCTCAAGGGCCAGGGCGTCGACGTGATCGCCTGCCTGTCAGTCAACGACGCCTTCGTCATGAAGGCCTGGGGCGAGTCCCAAGCGGTCGGCGACGACATCATGATGCTGGCTGACGGCAGCGGCGATTTCACCCGGGCCGTGGGCCTGACCATGGACGCCGCCAAGTTCGGCATGGGCGAGCGCTCGCAGCGCTATTCCATGATCGTTGAGGACGGCGTGGTGAAATCCCTGAACGTGGAAGAGCCGGGGGAATTCCGTGTGTCCTCGGCCGAGTATCTGGTGGATCAGCTCGGCGGCTAAGGGCTGGCGGGCGGCGGAACGCCTGTCGGAGCCTGGCCGTTTGGCCTGGAACGAAACGGGAGCCGCCGCCCATGGCCATCTATGACGATCTGTCCGCCCTGTTCATCAATTGCAGCCTGAAGCCGTCTCGGGAGCCGTCGAACACCGACGCCCTGATGAAGGTGAGCCAGGGCGTGATGACGGCCAATGGGGTACGCGTCGAAGCGATCCGCGCCGCCGATCTCGACATCGCGCCAGGGGTGCAGCCGGACATGCGCGAGCATGGCTTCGACCGCGACGACTGGCCCGATGTCCAGGCCAAGGTGATGGCCGCCGACATTCTGGTGATCGGCACGCCGATCTGGCTGGGGGACAAGTCCTCCATCTGCACCCGGGTGGTCGAGCGGCTTTACGGCTATTCCGGCAAGCTAAACGACAAGGGCCAGTACGCCTATTATGGCCGGGTCGCCGGCTGCGTGATCACCGGCAATGAGGACGGCGCCAAGCACTGCGCCATGAACCTGCTCTATTCCCTGCAACACCTGGGCTATGTCATCCCGCCCCAGGCCGACGCCGGCTGGGTGGGCGAGGCGGGGCCTGGTCCCTCCTATGCGGACGAGGGCTCGGGCGGGCCGCAGAACGACTTCACCCAGCGCAACACCACCTTCGCCGCCTGGAACCTGATGCACATGGCCCGTATGCTCAAGGATGCGGGCGGTCTGCCGGCCTATGGCAACCTGCCGGAGGCCTGGAAGGCCGGCGCACGGTTCGACCATCCCAATCCGGAATACCGCTGACGACAGCCCCCAAGGAGGCCGCATGCCTGGCGTGAGATTCGACTTCGAGAATACGGCCGGGCGACGTCTCTCCGGGGTGCTGGAAACGGGCGCTTCGCCGCCTCAGGCCTATGTGGTCTTCGCCCACTGCTTCACCTGCGACAAGCGCTCGCATGCCGCGGTGCGGATCAGCCGCGCCCTGGCTGACAAGGGCTTTGGCGTGCTGCGTTTCGATTTCACCGGCCTTGGCGAGAGCGAAGGCGAGTTCGGCGCCGGCCTGTCCAGCGACGTCATCGACGTGGTCAGCGCCGTGGAGGCGATGAACGCGGCAGGCCACGAGGTTCAGGTGCTGGTGGGCCACAGCTTCGGCGGGGCGGCCGTGCTGGCCGCCGCAGGCCAGTGTCCGACCGTGCGCGCCGTGGCCGTGGCCAACGCCCCGGCCTCGGCCGAACATGTGCTGCGTCACATCGAGGGCGTAGACGCCTCTGGCGACGCCGCCGGCCCGGTCCCTGTGGAGATCGCCGGCCGCCAGTTCGAACTGGGCGCGGGCTTCATCGCTGACCTGGCCCAGCAGAACCAGGCGCAGCGGATCGCCCATCTGAAGCGCGCCCTGCTGATCCTGCACGCGCCGCGGGACGAGGTGGTGGGCATCGACAACGCCACCGAAATCTTCGTCGCCGCCCGCCACCCCAAGAGTTTCGTCTCCCTGGATGACGCCGATCACCTGCTGAGCGCCAAGGCCGATTCCGACTATGCCGCCGCTGTCATCTCTGCCTGGGCCGCCCGCTATCTGACGGCGCCCGGCGCCGCGCCGGAGGCCTCCAGCGAAGCGGTGAGGGTCGAGGAGACCGGTGTCGGGAAGTTCCAGGTCGCTGTCCAGGCCGGCCCCGCCCGGTTCCTGGCCGACGAGCCGGTCGATGTGGGTGGGCTGGATTCGGGGCCAAGCCCCTATGACCTGCTGGGCGCGGCGCTGGGCGCCTGCACGGCCATGACCTGCCGCCTCTATGCCGACCGCAAGGGCTGGCCCCTGGCCAAGGTCAGCGTCGAGGTCACCCATGAGGCGCGCACGGCGGCCAGCAAGGACCGGTTCGTCCGCGAGGTGGGGCTCGAGGGCGACCTCGACGCCGACCAAAGGGCGCGCATCATCGAGATCGCCGAGAAATGCCCGATCCACCGGACCCTCACCGAGGGCGCCGAGGTCGTCACCCATGCGCGGCCAGAGCCGGCGCCGGCCCTGGCGGCCACCGATCGCGGCGACCACTATGTCCGCATGGAAGCGGCCTGCGCCGACGACGATCCGGCGACCCCCTGTCCGCAACAGGCTTGACCTGACCCAAGGTGAATCCCTCAACTCGCCTCGCCAATGAGCGCCAAGGGAGACGCCGCCATGAAGTTCTACAATTCCGTCGGGCCCAATCCGCACGTGGTGCGCATGTTCATGGCCGAAAAGGGCCTGGACATCCCACAGCAGCAGGTGGACCTGATGAAGGGCGAGAACCGCCAGCCGCCCTATGCGCACACGGTCAATGTGGCCGGCCAGATGCCGGCCGTGGAGCTGGATGACGGAACCGTCGTCTGCGAGATCACCGCCAACCGCGCATACCGGGAGGGGAACCGCCCGCCGCCGAGTCTGCTCGGCGCGCCCGCGCAGCCTCGGCCCGAGCCCACCC
>CALEOQ010000033.1 GCA_937910255.1 uncultured Caulobacteraceae bacterium
CTACTAGAAGACCGGAGAGGGAGCCGGCCGTCAGTCGGCGACCGTGCAACGCCTTCAGCCCAAGACGGCGACCGGGTTTCGACAGTACGTGGGCAAGCTGGCGAGGCCCAGAGCGTCGACGGCTCGCCGCCTGATCTGACCAGAGAGACATCGTCATGATCATTCAGACTGAGATCGAAATCGCCGCGCCCCCCATGAAGGTTTGGCGCACCCTCTGCGACTTCGAATCCTATCGGAAGTGGAATCCCTGTAGGGATGTGGTCGGCGTGGCCGGCCTCGGGGAAAAGGTCACGCTGATGATCGGTTTGAACCCGAAGAAGCGCCGGAAGATTGCAGCGGTCATCAGCACCTTTGAACCGGGTCGATCATTGTCCTTTAGGACTGGCAGGTTCTTCTCAAGCGATACGGAGTCGTTCGTCATTGAGCCGGGAAGAAGAGGCTCAGTGGTCCGCCACAGCGCCGAAATAACGGGTCTGAGCGTGCTGTTCATGCGAGGCAAATGGTTCGAGTCAAACCTCCTTTCGGTGTATGGGCGAGTCAACAAGGCGCTGCAGAAATACGTTACGGCCGGCAGCCAGTTGACGATGTCCGCGCGCAACCGACGGCGAACCAGTCGCTGAACTCACCTAGTTCTCCAGGATGGCTTTACTGTCGCATTGTGAAGGTCGATAAGGCGGTCAGGCCGTCGTGATCCGCGCTCTGTTTGCTTTGCTCATTTCGCTTCATGGAATGTCGGCGGTCCGCCCAACGGAACCCTCAATTGGCGCTTGATCCTCTAGTGGCTGGAGGTGCTAGGCAGGGCGTCATGACCGATGATACCGACAGCTGCGGTTGCCAGGGCGATACTGAACGCGCGCACCACGACCCTGCCTATCGCCGCGCGCTCTGGATCGTTGTCGCGCTCAATGTGGGCTTCGGTCTGTTTGAGATCGTCGGGGGATTCCTGGCCGGGAGCCAGGCGCTGAAAGCTGACGCCCTGGACTTCCTGGGCGATGGCTCAATCACCTTTGTCGGCCTGCTGGCCCTGGCCTGGACCGAACGTGCGAGGGCGCGGGTGGCCCTCGTCCAGGGCCTCTTCCTCGCCGGTCTAGGCATCTTCGTTATCGGTATGGCGGCTTGGCGCGCCCTGAACGCCGTCCCGCCCGAAGTGGAGTTCATGGCCGGTATCGGCATTGCGGCCCTGGCGGTCAACGTCGTGGCCGCCTGGATCCTGTCTCGCTTCAAGGAAGGCGATTCCAATGTTCGCGCCGTCTGGTTGTTCTCGCGTAACGACGCCCTGGCCAATGTCGCCGTGATCGCGGCGGCCGGTCTGGTCTACTGGACTGGGAGCGCCTGGCCCGACCTAATCGTGGCCGCAGCCATTGCGCTGCTGTTTCTCCACTCGGCCACCGAAATTATCCGAGGTGCGCACCGTGAACTAAGCGAATCTGCCCATGCAAGCTGACTGCCCGCGCCTGCCCACACCGATGGTGTCTGGCTTCCGAAAGCTACTCCTTCTCAGTCTGATCGCTCTCAGCTGGGCCGCGCTGGCCAGCGGCGCCCGCGCCGAGGCGACGCCCGCTGAAACGATCTGGCGGCTGCTCGACTATGTCGCCGTGGACTATGCGGGCGCCGTCGAGGACGGCCGAGTGTCCAACCCGGCGGAATACGCCGAGATGGTGGAGTTCTCGGCCTCGGTTCGGACCCGCCTGAAGAGCCTCCCAGGCGTCGAGTCAAAGCCGGGGCTCGGGCAGGGGGCCGCCGAGCTCGAGAGAGCGATCGCGGGCAAGGTCGCGCCCGAACTCGTCGCGACCCGCGCGCGGAGCCTGGCGACCGACCTCCTCCCGGCCTATCCCGTCGCACTGGCCCCCCAGAGCGCTCCAGACCTCGCGCGCGGCGCGGCGCTCTTCGGTGAGCAATGCGCCTCGTGCCACGGCGTGAACGGCGACGGGAAGGGGCCCGACGCCAAGGGCATGGACCCGCCGCCGATCGCTTTCGCCGATCGCGCGCGCGCCGATCACC
>CALEOQ010000034.1 GCA_937910255.1 uncultured Caulobacteraceae bacterium
TTTTTTTTTTTTCAAGCGGAAGGCGGCATACGAGATTCCGACGTGACTGGAGTTCAGACGTGTGCTCTTCCGATCTCTCGAAAAGCTCGCGCGCCTGAAGGCCGACCGCGACCCCGCAGCCGTCCAGGCCGCCCTCGATGCTCTCACCGCCGGCGCGGCCGGGACCGGCAACCTGCTGGCCCTGTCGGTCGACGCCGCCCGCGCCAAGGCCACGGTGGGCGAGATCAGCTACGCCCTGGAAAAGGTCTTCGACCGCCACAAGGCCAAGGCCGACGCGGTCAAGGGCGTCTATCTGCGCGAGGCTGGCGAGACCCCTGCGGCTCTGAAGGCCAAGGCCATGGTCGGCGCCTTCGCCGCCGCCGACGGCCGCAAGCCCCGGATGCTGATCGCCAAGATGGGCCAGGACGGCCACGACCGCGGCCAGAAGGTGATCGCCTCGGGCTTCGCCGACCTGGGCTTCGAGGTGGAGATCGGCGACCTCTTCCAGACGCCGGCCGAAGCCGCGGCGCTCGCCGTCGAGCAAAAGGTGCATGTGGTGGGCGCAAGCTCCCTGGCCGCCGGCCACCTCACCCTGGTGCCCGAGTTGAAGGCCGAACTCGCCCGCCTGGGCCGTCCCGACATCCTGGTGGTGGTCGGCGGCGTGATCCCGCCTGAGGACTTCGCCGCCCTAACCGACATGGGCGTCGCCGCCATCTTCCCGCCCGGCACGGTGGTGCCGGAATGCGCCATCGAGGTCCTGGACCGCCTGAACGAAGAGCTGGGCTACGCCCAGCTGGACCCCGTCCGTAGCTGACCGGTCACAGTCCCGGCAGGCGGCCAGCCAGATCCAGGCCCCACCGGGCGTCATAGGCGCGCCAGGCGAAGGTCACGGCCACCGCCCATAGGACGCTGAACAGCGAGCCGACGAGGAAGTATTCCGCGTTCAGCTTCTCCTCCAGGTCCTTGAACCGCGCCACGCTCTTGAGCGCCACCACGGCCACCAGGACCTCCCACGCCCCCAGCAGCAGGCCCGCGGCGATGGTCAGGCGCTCCAGGTCGCCGATCACCCGGCCGACGCGAGGTTCCTTAGCGGAACCCTCCGTCGCCGCCGGAACGCCATCGGCGGCGATCCGAGCGGCGCTCAGGCCGCTCCACCTCAAAAGCAGCTTGCAGGCCAGGTTGCCGCCCCAGGTCAGCAGCAGGAGCGCAACCACCGCCGCGCCGAGGCTATGGAAAAGGGCTGCGCTCATCTGAGACCCAGCGCCCGGTCGAGCCTTGCGGCCATGGCCTCGAGCGCCGCCCATTGGCGCTCATAGAGATCGAAGCGTCCTGCGCGGCGGATCTTGTAGAGGGTCTGAGGCGACATCCTGAGCCGATCGGCCAGGGGGGCCGCGGCCTCCCCCCGCAAGGCCAGCACCACTTCCCGCTGGCGGTCGGTCCAGCTGTCCTCAATCTGCGTCAGGCCGGCGCCCACCGCTTCCATCAGGGCCTGAAGCTCCGGTTCACCGCGCAGTTCGAAGCGATAGGCGTTGGCGTCGCGCTTGTCCGCCAGCCGCTGGCGGCTTCCGGCCAGCCCCGGTCCCATCATGTTCCAGGCCCGCGCTGCGTTCACCGGG
>CALEOQ010000035.1 GCA_937910255.1 uncultured Caulobacteraceae bacterium
GGGGCGAGGGGGGGTGGCGTTGGAGGACTAGGCGTGAGAGGGGGAGGTAGGGTGTTGACGGGGTGGTTTTGTTTGCACTCATACGGCGACCACCGAGATCTCCACTCTGTCCCGACACGACGCTCTTCCGATCTCATGGTGCCGCTGTCAACCACCTGCGAGGCCCGCCATGTCCGCCACCTGCCGCATCGTCTTCCCCCTCTATGCCGGGGTCACCCAGCTCGACTTCACCGCCCCCCACCAGTTCTTCAACCGGATGCCGGGCGCAGAGACCATCGTCGCCTCGGTCGGCGGGGTCGATGTGGAGGCCGATGGCCTGGTGTTCGCCCAACTCGCCGACCTGACGAAGCTCGAGCGCTGCGACGTGCTCTGCGTGCCGGGGGGCTTCGGGACCACGGCGGCCATGCTGGACGAGGACTTCATGGCTTCGATCATGCGGCTGGGGGCCAGCGCCCGCTATGTGACCTCGGTCTGCACCGGTTCGCTGATCCTGGCCGCGGCCGGGCTGCTGAAGGGGCGTCGGGCAGCCTGCCACTGGGCCTGGCGCGACCTGCTGCCGCTGTTCGACGTGGAGATCGACGAGTCGCGCGTCTGTCGGGACGGCAACGTGATCACGGGCGGCGGGGTCACCGCGGGTCTCGACTTCGCCCTGGTGGCCGGCGCGGAGATCTTCGGCGAGGACGCCGCCCGCCGGGTCCAGCTCGGCCTGGAATACGCGCCGGCGCCGCCGTTCGAAGGCGGTCGTCCCGAGCTGGCGCCGCCTCACATTCTAAAGCAGGTTCGGCATGTGATGGACGCCGCCGTCGCCGACCGGCGCGCCGCCGCCATGGAGGCGGCGACGCGACTCAAGTCGCGCGCCTGAGCATCATCGCCAGTCGAGCACGCCGATCTTGCACAGCCAGAGCAGGCCATAGGTGATGCGCGCCCGGCGCTCGGGCGGGAAGGCGCCCACCAGATCACCCAGCCTGGTGTCCGGGCGCTCGGCGATTCTGGCGGCCAGACCGGCCAGTTCCGACCGCGGCGCCCGCCAGGCCTCCCCAAAGCTGTCGAGCTCTACGGCGCTGTTCAGGGCGGGGTCGTGGGCCAGATCGACCCCCGCCCGCACGGACAGGCGAAGATCTGGCCCTGCGGTAGTGGTCGGGAAGCTCAGGTGGTCGGCGAAGGGGTCCCCATGCAGGGGATTGAGCCGGGGTTTGGACTCCCCAGCCGGGACGGTTCGGCGGATCTCGGCCAGGTCGTCGAACAGGGCGCGGTAGCCGCGGACCACTTGGCGCCAGTCGAAGGTCTCGCGCACCCGTTGACGGCCCGCCGCCCCCATGCGGGCGCGAAGCTCCGGCGAGCGGGCGAGCTCGGCCAGCGCCTGCGCCGCAGCGCCCACATCGACGGCGGTGTATTGCGCCGCCTGGCCCACATAGGCCTGATAGGTGTCGATCCGCGCCAGGTGCCTGCGCAGCAGGGCTTCGCTCGGCGGGCCGGCGGACGGGGTCAGGGTCGGCGTCAGGAAGCCGTCCTGGCCATGGCGGATGGTGAAACGATAGCCGTCCCAGTCGCTGGCCACCACGGGCAGGCCCGCGGCCATGGCCTCCACAGGCGCCAGGCCGAAGGTCTCCTGGATATTGTCCACCAGGGACAGGAAGATGTCTGACGACGCCCACATCTGTCCGAGCTGATCGGCGTCATTGCCGTCGATCCAGTGGATGGTCGCGCTGGGGGCGTAGGCCCGGGCGGCGGCCTCGAAATGGCCCCGGTCGGACGGGCGGGCGAACCAGCCAGCCAGGGCGAAATGCAGGGGCCGCCCGGCCAGTCGGCCGGCCTCCTCCACGGCGCGGAACATGGGCTGGGGGGCGGCCTTCTCGAAGAAGGACAGCCGCCCGACCCACAGGACGAGCACGTCGGCCTCGGCGAGGCCCAGGCGCGTGCGGGTCTGCCGGCGGACGTCTGGCCGATCGGCCAGGGCGGTGATTTCGTCCAGCTCCACGCCCAGCGGCAGGACCGGCAGGTGCGGCATGGGCCGGCGGGGGCCGCCGAACCGTTCCCCCAGATAGTCGGTCCAGCCCTCGAACATGGTCTTGATAGAGGCGTGCACCGAGGGCGAGGTGCAGACGATGGCGTCCCAGGGATGCACCGGCGCCAGGCTCGCCTGGGCGATCTCCTCCCGGGTCAGTGGCGGGGCGATGGTGTGGATCAGGCCGACCAGGCTATAGGCGCTGTCGTTCATCAGGCCGCGCCGCGCCCAGGCCATTTCCGCCAGATCGGCCTTGCCCCGGAACAGGGTCCCGGCCCGGCGGGCGCGACCGAGCTCAAGCAGCGACCCGGCCTCAATGACGGTGGTCAGGGGCGATGCGCCGGCCAGGGCGGTCGCCATGCTCCCCGCATCGGTCTCCGCCGAGGTCAGCATGTGCAGGCGCTCATAACCGCCGTAGCGGGCGAAGGCGCGATAGAGGGCGAGGTTGGCCACGTCGCGGCCAAAGGCGTTCGGGCCAAGCCCAAGCCCGCCGCCGAGATGATGGATCGCCAGTTCGCCCGACATGCCTGTCTCCGCCGCCAAACCGACGGTCGGCTGTTATCAGACGGCGTCCAGGCCGATGTCCAGCGCCGCGGCGGAGTGGGTGAGGGCCCCGACGCTGATGACGTCCACCCCCGTCTCAGCGATGGCCCGCACGCTCTCAAGATTGACCCCGCCGGACGCCTCAAGGACGGCGCGGCCCTTGGCGGCGGCCACCGCGGTGCGGAGATCCTGCAGGGAGAAGTTATCCAGCATCACCACGTCCGGACCGTGCCGCAGGGCGTCCTCCAGCTGGTCCAGCCCATCGACCTCCACCTCGACCTTCATCAGATGACCGGCGAAGGCGCGGGCGCGGGCGACGGCCTCGGCGACCCCGCCGCAGGCGGCGATGTGGTTGTCCTTGATCAGGATGGCGTCATCCAGGCCGAATCGGTGGTTGACCCCGCCGCCGCAGCGCACGGCGTACTTCTCCAGGTGGCGCAGGCCCGGCGTCGTCTTGCGGGTGTCGACGATGCGCGCGCCGGTCCCCTCGACGGCGTCCACATAGGCCCGGGTGAGGGTGGCCACGCCGCAGAGCCGGCCGAGCAGGTTCCGCCCGGTTCGCTCGGCCGACAGCACGGCGCGGGCGTTCCCCTTGGCGCGGGCCAGCACGCTCCCGGCGGCCAGTGGCTCACCGTCGGCGATCATGGCCTCGAACTCGGCCGTGGGGTCTAGGGCGGCCAGGGCCAGGCGGGCGCAGGCCAGGCCCGCGGCGATGCCGGGCTTGCGGGCGACGAAGGCCACCGACAGCGCCGCGTCGGCGTCGATGCAGGCCATGGCGGTGACGTCGCCGGCCCGGCCCAGGTCCTCGGCCAGGGCGGCGCGGATCTGCAGGCCGATGCGCCGGGCGCGGCCCTCCACCGCCTCGACCAGACCCGCCTCGCCGCCGAACAGGTGGGCGCAGCCGGTGATGTCCAGCACCAGGCCGTGGGGCGGATCGAGGGCGATCATCGGGGTGAAACGGTCGAAATCCTCCAGCACTCGAGCCAGCAGGGCCGCGTCGGCCTCCGGGCGATGGGGCAGGGTGCGCAAGCTCGGGACCCGCGCCCGGGCGTCGGCCAGGGTCAGGCCCGGCGAAAGGCCAGCCCTGGCCGCGGCCGGGTCCACCGCCGCCAGGCGCAGGGCGCCTTTGACCTTCTCGACCAGAACAATGGGCAGGACGACCGGCGTGAGTTGCGACTGCCCCGTTTCAGGCGACACGTCTTGGCCCGAAGTCTCCCGCGCGGCCGCCTGGCGCAGACGCCGTTCGGTGGGCAGCCAGGGGAACCAGATCGCCAGATAGCGGCGCCGGCGGGCGGAACGATCGATGGTCACGGTCCCACTCCATGGGCCAGGTCTTGGTTTCGCCGCCGCCGCTGCGCCGTCGCAGCAGCGTGGCCAGAAAGGAAGGATGTCCGGGCGCGCCAGCCTCCAGGGGCCGTGAGGCCATGGCCCGGATCGCCCAACGGGTCTCGGCCGCGCTGGGCGCTGGAACGGCGCCCGCCCGGGCCAGGAACAGCGCCCCGCCGCCGGTCTCAGCCGCCAGGGCCAGACGTCGGCTGGCCGTCAGGCTCAAGGCCTTGGCCTCACCCCAGGCGCTCAGCAGAACAGCGCCCACAGCGGGACTGCGCAGGGCGTCTTCACCCACGGCCAGCAGGGCCTTCATGTCGCGGACCCGCACCAGCAGCAGGCCGACAGTCGTGGTTTATGTATGGAAGGATGGCACGTTCCTTCTGATGAGGAATATACAGTATTAAAAGATTATCTTGGTGGAACTTCGGTAGCAGGTGGAAAAATGAAAGAAGCAGGCTTAGAGCATTGGAATTATTATTCTGATGAAATTACAGAAGAAGCAACTAATGAAAGTGGTTTTACCGGACTTCCCGCTGGTTACCGCGCCAGCTATAGTGGTGCCTACTACGATGTGGGTAACCTCGGTTCCTTTTGGTCGTCTTCTGAGTACAATAGTAGCTATGCCTGGTACCGGCTACTGACTTACAGTTATTCTAATGTGCACCGGTACTACTACCATAAGCTGTACGGCTTTAGTATTCGTTGCTTAGGGGATTAGTCCTGTTGACTAATTGACTATTTATCCTGAGCAAAGCGAAGGATTAACTTTATCAGCCCTCGGGAAACTGGGGGCTATTTTATTTAACCCACCTCTCTAATTCTTCCTTTCTAACCCAGTAGTTATACTTGATATAGATATTAGCAGCGAGAATACCTCAGAAGCCCAGTTTAGCCTCTGCTGATAGGTTGCATTGCATATAAGGAGAAAGCGTTGTATGCAGCATCTTCGGAAGAGTGGTGAACATTAACTATAATGCTAAGCTGATAAGTAGCTAAGCATGTATGTTAAAGGGATGTCTTATTGAGGCCTTTTAGGACGCTTCTCACCACTAAAAAAGCCCCTGAATTAACAGAGGCTTAATGGTGCGGGGTGGACGAGACTCGAACTCGCAACGTCCGGCGTGACAGGCCGGTGCTCTAACCAAATTGAACTACCACCCCAATTATAAAGATCATGCTTTGTTTTTTGGTTTTACTAAAATAGCAGCCGGAATGATTACACAGTACCCCAATATTAAAATGATGGGGGCAGATCGGAAGAGCGTCGTGTAGGGAAAGAGTGTAGATCTCGGTGGTCGCAGTACCATTAAAAAAAAAAAAAAATAACTGATTAAGGCGGTCGTCACATTTCAATTCATCATACTCTTTACAGCTCATCTTTTCAACTTGTTTTTTTAC
>CALEOQ010000036.1 GCA_937910255.1 uncultured Caulobacteraceae bacterium
GCGGGGGTGTTTTTTTGTGTAAGGTTAGGAGCACACCCGAGATCGCCATCTTTCCCCTGAGGGACGGTCGTAGGAGCACCAGTTTCGGCTGTGGGCCGCGGCGCCTGGCGAGGCTGGATTTCCTTCAGCCGGCGGGCCGGGTCGTCCCGGTCGGGGATCTTCACCACGCTGGCGGCCGAGGCCGGCGGCGCGGCGGGCTCCAGGGGAAGGCCGGCCAGGGCCAGGACCGGGGCCACCGGGCGACCGGACATCACCTCACGAGTGTAGTTCGCCGCCCGATGCGCCTGGACCGTCTCGAAGTCCACGCGGGTGCCCTTGGCCCGGCCCTGCTTCAGGCCATGCTTGTCGCAGTAGCGCGACAGGGCCGAGCGTTCGATGGAATCTCCGGCCGCGGTCAGCAGCTCCGCGCAACGCGCAACTGAGACCAGGCCGACGCGGGCGTCAGCGGTCATCTGAGTGTGCATCCGTGATGGAGGGTGTGCGATCCGTGCGCCTTTCGGCGAACCCCGCACTAGAGAAATCCCGCGCCTTCGGACCTGCCGTATATGGAAAGGGCCAGGAAGGACCCGCGATGGTAACGATCGAGGGCTTGGGAGGCCTGAAATGCGAAGCCCGCCTCGGGTGACCGGGCGGGCTGTAGGCGCAGCTCTCAGACGTGAAGGTTTGATGCGTTGATTCGTGCACACAATCAACCGTCCGCACGCTCACCCTGGCCGAGCAGATCCAGGGCCACCTTGAGCAGGCCTTCAAGGGCGGCGGCCTTGTGGCCGTTGCCGCCGGCCATCTCCCGAAGGGTCAGGCCACGGCCACACACCCCGTCCAGGACATCGAGCAGATCGGCCTGGCCGCGCAGGATCACGAACCGTTTCCGGAACAGGCTGCGCTGCGCATCGAGGGCATAGACCACCTCACCCGTCGGCCCGGCCGGCGGCAGGCCAGAACCGCCGCCCTCGCGCACGTCCAGGCAGGACTTCAGGGTCGGCCCTTCGGCGGCGGCCTCGCGGAAGTCCTGGCGATAGGCCCGGGCCGCCCGCGTCCGCAACGGCGTCAGGCGATTGCGGCTGATCAGCCAGAGCAGGCCGTCACGGGCCTGGGGAATGTCGACGGCCACGGCCACCACGGCCGGCGAGGTCGCCGTGGCCCCATCGGTCCGCAGCCGCACGGGCGCCTTGGCTGTCCGCTTGCGGGCCTGCCGGCGCTGACGGTTCGAAAGCGTGGTCATCGCGTCCCCCACAAGCCCAGAGCCGGGCGATCCATCGACCGTTCCAGGGCGTTCCCGCCGCCGTTCCAGTCTTTCTTCTTGAAAGGATTAGAGAAAATAGAAGGTGGAACGGTCGGAACGGATGGAACGGTCACACTCCCTCGCGCCCGCCCCCGGATGTGCAGGTGAGGCAGGGTGACCGTTCCGACCGTTCCCCCGTTCCGGGGCGGCGGTTTAGTCAGGCCAATCAAGGTCTTCTCCGGGAACGGTCGGTGGAACGGTGCTGGAACGCAGGGGCGTAATGCCCGCCGCCATCGGGGGGCCTCGCTCAATCCAGGGGGTGAGGGGGATGGCGATGGCCCGCTGCTTGACGCCGACGCCGAAGTTCTGCGGCTGGGTGCGCCAGGTGCGATGATCGGGGCCGAGGCCGTCCAGATAGGCCAGGGCGCGCCGCCAATCCCCCCAGACCGTGCCGCGGAAGATCGCCTCCAACTTGGGATGGTGATTGGCCACGAACAGCCACGGCCCGGGCCGCCCGTCCGGGGCAGGGTCGGGGGTCACCCGCAGCCCATAGGTCTTCAGGGCGCCGGTATGGTCGTCCTTGTTTTTGACCCAGGCGCTGACCAGCTCGCCCAGGGTCTTGCGCTCGCCCCCGGAATGCAGCCCGGAGTCCGCCGCCATCAGATGCGCCAGGGCGTCGGCCCCTGGATTGGAAACCACCTCTGTGGCCTCACGCTGCGACAGCAGCGGCGTCCAGAACCGCACCTCCTCATCCGCCTCGTCCGCCGACAGCGGCGCATCGAACAGCAGCAGGCGACGTCCCGCGGCCACCATGGCGATCAGGTCGCCCTTTCGAGGGTCATGGCCCGCGCGACCGAAGGCGGCGTCCAGGGCCTCCACATCGGAGCGGTAACGCCAGGCCCCGGCCAGCACGCGGCCCAGCAGCCGCGGCGCCAGGACCTTGGCCGCCTCCCTGACGGCCTCCAGTTCGCTGCGGGTCACGGTCCTGGGCCGCGCCGCCCCGTCGGCCAGGTCGGCCCCCGACAGCGGCATGAGCCTAAGCTCCAGGATGCGGCTGGCGTCCTGCGGTCCCAGCCGCGGTGGTTTGATGGCCGCCATCAGCACGGCGCCCACGGCGGTCTGGGTCACCGACCCGCCGCCGATATCCCCCTGCTTGCGCGTGCCCCCCTGCCCCGTGGACATCCGCCGCAGGGTCTCCAGGGCCTTCTCCACCGCCCCTGGCCCATGGGTTCCCGGACTGCCCTCCGCCTCGTCCAGCAGGACGGGTCGCGCCATGCCGGCTAGGTCGTTCCGCAGACCCGCGTCGGTGAAGGAGTCGATCACGTCCCCGGCCAGGGCGCTCTGCAGGGCGTGGATGAAGGCCACCAGGGCCGACTTCCCCGACCCGGCCATGGCGTTGATCATCAGGTGGCCGCGAAACGGCGCCACCGCCCCCAGCAGGGCCGCGGTCACCCAGCCGGCCGTCACATCGGCGCCGCTCAGCCCCTCATCCCCGATCGCCTCGAACCGCCACAGGCCGAGCTGATCGCGGATCCATTGGCCCTCAACGGCCGAGATCGCCTTGGCCGGCCGGGGGGCGGGGGGGCGCAGGCGATACATCGGCCCCCGCCGCTCCCGCAGCGCATCGATGATGGAGATGATCTCCGGCTTGCCCTTAGGTGCGATCCGCCAGACCTCGTCGCCGGCGTGCAGGACGACGCCATCCCCCTCCCCGGGCCAGACGCCCAGGGACCGCACCGCCCGCGTCGTATCCCACAGCCCCCGCGCCCGGCAGGCCCGCACGAACCACACCGTGGCCAGGTCGCGCATGAACTTGTCGTCCGACCCCCGCCAATAGGTCAGGAAGTTCTGCCCGGCGGCGCAGGCATAGATATCGGTCCGCAGCATCGCCCCGATCTTCGAGGCCAGCTCCAAGCGGATCTCGCCCTCCGGCATGGCGAACACCACCCGACCGCCGATGAAGCCCAGCGGCACAACCGGGCTCTCGCCCACATCGGGGTTGGGAAACGCCCCCATCCCCTTGGCCGAGGCCCGTTCGTCGTCGGTTTCCTCCAGGGGGTCATTGGCCACCACGTCGTACTGATCGAGGCCGCCGCCGGCGCCCTTGGGGTCATCGCTCACTGGTCACGCTCCCGCGCCAACTGGCGGCGCAGCTCATCGTTGAAATCAGTGTTAGGTCCCGGCGCGATGGCCCGCGCCCGGGCGGCGCCGGCGGCCTTCCAGGCGGCCACCGCCAGCCGGCCGCAGATCCGCGCCCGGGCCTCGGCGCCCAGCGCGAAGCTGCAGATACGTCCCCGCCCCGTCCGCGCCTTCACCCGCACCTCGCTCATGTCCCGATCGACGGCGATCAGCACCTCGGGCCACGGGCAGGCCGCAGGCGCCGGCCAGGTGAAGGCCCGCCGACCGGGATCAGGCTGGACCTTGAACGGATCGATGCAGCCCTCGGCATCCCGCAGCCAGCCGCCCTGCAGCGCGCCAAGAGAGAGCGCGGCGGCGGCCCGCAAGGGCAGGAAGGGCTGAGACAGAGTCGCCACCGACAGGGTGCTCTCCATCCCCTCGCCGACCACGAGCGGACCTTCACCTTCCGGCCCGATCAGCCACGCCCCACCCGGGCGCCCCTCCCCGTCCGTCTGCGGCCCCCACATGCGCTTGGGCGGATCCAGCGCCGACAGATCGGAAGAGCACACGTCTGAACTCCAGTCACGTCGTAATCTCGTATGCCGTCTTCTGCTTGAAAAAAAAAAACCCCCGCCCATGCTTGCTGTGCTGCGTCGCACTCATTCATCGATCCTCTCCTCTCCCCTCTGATCTCGCACCCCCGCTGAAGCACCTCAGTCC
>CALEOQ010000037.1 GCA_937910255.1 uncultured Caulobacteraceae bacterium
CCGCCCTCTCCCCCCTCTCCCCTCGCCGCGCGCCCCCCCCCCCCCGTCCCCGCCCCCCGTCGCCTGGTCCCCGCTTCCGGACCGCCCTCACTATGACGAGGCGGCCCTGGCCCGCGGCGTGGGCGTGCGGTTCAAGGGCGTCGAAAAGAACAATGTCGACGAGTACTGCGTCAGCGAGGGCTGGGTCCGCCTGGCGGTCGGCAAGACCCTGGACCGTAAGGGCAATCCCGTGACGGTGAAGCTGCAGGGCGAGGTCGAGCCCTATTTCCGGGACGACGGCCAGGGCTGATTTCCATGACGCGGCCTTGTGGCCCGCGCCACGGCGCCCCAGGTTCCCCGCCAACGACACAAGGGAGACGCCCATGAGCGACGCTGTGAAGACCACCGGCCTGGAACTGCGGTCACTGATCACCTCGGACGGAGAGCTTCGGCTGTCGCTGGCGCGCGTGCCGACGCCGGAGCCCGGCCCGGGGCAACTGCTCGTCCAGGTGCAGGCCTCGCCGATCAACCCTTCGGACCTCGGCCTGCTGCTCGGCCCGGCCGACATGGCCACGCTCAAGGCCAGCGGCGAAGGCGCCGACGCCACCCTCACCGCCAAGGTGCCGCCGCAACGGATGGGCGCGCTTCGTCCGCGCCTGGACCAGTCCCTGGCCGTAGGCAATGAGGGGGCAGGCCTGGTGATCAAGGCCGGCGAGGGCGCTGAGGCCTATCTGGGCAAGACCGTCGCCATGCTGGGCGGCGCCATGTACGCCGAACACCGTCTAGTGGGCGCCGCCGAGGTGATGGTCCTGCCGGAAGGCGCCACGGCGGCAGACGGCGCCTCGTGCTTCGTCAATCCGCTCACTGCGCTCAGCATGGTCGAGGTCATGCGCCGCGAAGGCCATACCGCCCTGGTCCATACCGCAGCGGCCTCCAACCTCGGCCAGATGCTGAACAAGATCTGCCTCAAGGACGGCGTCGCGCTGGTGAACATCGTGCGCAGCGAGGCCCAGGCCAAGATCCTGCGCGACATCGGCGCGAAGTACGTCCTCGACAGCACGTCGGAGACCTTCATGGCCGACCTGACCGACGCCGTGGAAGAGACCGGCGCGACGCTCGCCTTCGACGCCATCGGCGGCGGCGATCTGGCCAACAAGATCCTGGTGGCCATGGAGGCGGCGCTCAACCGCAAGGCCGAGGTCTACAGCCGCTACGGCTCGCCGGTGCACAAGCAGGTCTACATCTATGGCGGCCTGGAACTGCGCCGCACCGAGATCGACCGCAGCATCGGCATGGCCTGGGGCGTCGGCGGCTGGCTGCTGACCTACTTCCTGCAGAAGATCGGGGCGGCCGACGCCCAGAAGCTGCGCGACCGGGTGATGGCCGAGCTGACCACCACCTTCGCCAGCCACTACACGGCGGAGATTTCCCTGGCGGAGGTGCTGCAGCCTGAAACCGTCGCCGCCTATACGCGCAAGGCGACCGGCGAGAAGTACCTGGTCAACCCCGCCAAGGGTTAGGCTGACCCCGACGGGCTTGGCGCTGGGGGCCGACGTGCTATCGTCGGCCTCCACCACCCTGGAGAGAGGTGCTGATCGGGTGCTTTCGGCTTTGGCCTTTGGTCTGTTGCTGCTCGGCCAGGAAAGCCAGGCCACCCTCCAGTCCTGCGTGCTGGAGGCCGAGGGCTGGGTGTGCCGGTACCGCGTGCCCGACACCATCTATCGTCCGATGACCGACCAAGAGGCCGCCGCTGCGCCGCCGCAGGGCGCGCCTTTGCTGCCCCCCGCCGGGCCGCCCCCAACCGAGTCTGCGGACATCGCGCCCTCGGAGCCGGTCAGTGAGCCGGCCGACGCCGAAGCCGCCCGTCAGGCCCGCCTGATCCGCCGCTGCGCCGACGCCTCCTGGATATCGCTCTGCACGCCGGGGGATCGCCGCGAGGCCAAGGCCCTGCAGGAAACCGCCGAGGCCAGGGCCGCCCTGAGGCTGGAGGTCACCACCCTGGCCGCCCAGGATCAGTGCGACGACGCCGTCCGCGTCGCCCTGGAAGGTGGCGACCTGTCGCTCGCCCGCGAGATCCGGGCCTTCTGCGCCGCAGAAAAATAGGCCGCCCCCTTTTCGGAGGCGGCCCAGATTTCAGCCCCTAAGAACAGGCTTTCAGATCAGCTGCCGGCGCCGGCCGGACCACAGACGCGGCCATCGGGGCAAGGCGCCACATGGACCTGCGGCGGCTCCACCGTGACCTGCGAGGGCTTCACGCGCACGTCGGGGGCATGAAGATAGATCTGCGCCGGCGCGACGCGGATCGGCGGCGCCTCCACATAGATCGGCGGCCCCTGAATATCGATGCGGCCCGAGGGCACATAGACCGGCTGGGAATAGACCCGCACGGCAGGGCCGCCCACATGACGGACGTTCCAGCCCGGCCCGGCCGGCGGATAATAGAAGACCTGTTCCTGGGCGCAGTAGCAGTCGCCATGCCCCGGATGTCCCGGATGGACCGGCGGGCAGTTCTGATAGGACGGCTGCGGGGCCGTCGGATGGTACTGCGCGCTGGCGGCGCCGGCCGAAGCCAGCAGCGTGACAGCTGCGATGGACGCGATCTTGAGCATGACACCTACCCTGGTTTGATTTCACCACAGGGCTGGCGTGAGCCATCAGCCCCTTACGCTCACGCCTTCTGTTAGGACGGAATGCCGCACCTGACAAGGTTTCGTTAACCATAGATCTTTGGATGGTTAATGCGGCCAAAAGGCCCTGCGAAACCAGACTTCTCCCCTCACGCGAAACCGTCCGCGATAATTCAACCCCGGGCCTGTCCCTCGCCCGAGCCTGAGGCGATCAGACACAATCGGCTGAGCGTTGAATCGGGCTCTAAGCTCTGAGTCTTGCGCGCGTTCGTTCCGATAACCGGTTCCCACTGATCCGAACGCGCTCTAGAAGGCCGCCATGACCGCTGCGCCCGCGAAATCCCTGGCCGATACGGCCGCCGAGTTCGGCCTCAAGGCCGAGGAATATGACCTGATCGTCCAGCGCCTGAACCGCGAGCCGAACCTCGTGGAACTGGGCGTCTTTTCGGTCATGTGGAGCGAGCACTGCTCCTACAAGTCGAGCCGAAAGCACCTGGGCAAGTTCCCCACGACGGGGCCTCGGGTGATCCAGGGGCCGGGCGAAAACGCCGGCGTGGTGGACATCGGCGATGGCCAGGCCTGCGTCTTCAAGATGGAGAGCCACAACCACCCCTCCTATATCGAGCCCTATCAGGGCGCCGCGACAGGCGTCGGCGGCATCATGCGCGACGTCTTCACCATGGGCGCGCGCCCCATCGCCCTGCTGAACGCCCTGCGGTTTGGCGATCCCTCGCATCCGAAGACCAAGCGTCTGGTCTCAGGCGTGGTGGCCGGCATCGGCGGCTACGGGAACTGCGTGGGTGTGCCCACCGTGGCCGGCGAGACCAATTTCCATCGCGGCTACGACGGCAACATCCTGGTCAACGCCATGTGCGTGGGCCTGGCCGACGCCGACAAGATCTTCTATTCCGCCGCCCCTGGCCCTGGCCTGCCGGTGGTCTATTTCGGCTCCAAGACCGGCCGCGACGGCATCCATGGCGCGACCATGGCCTCGGCCGAGTTCGACGACGCCTCCGACGAGAAGCGCCCCACGGTCCAGGTCGGCGACCCCTTCGCCGAGAAGCTGCTGATCGAGGCGACCCTGGAGCTGATGGCCTCGGGCGCTGTGGCCGCCATCCAGGACATGGGCGCGGCCGGCCTCACCTCCTCCTCCGTGGAAATGGCCGGCAAGGGCGGGGTCGGCATCGAGCTCGACCTGGACGCCGTGCCCCAGCGCGAAGAGGGCATGAGCGCCTATGAGATGATGCTGTCGGAGAGCCAGGAGCGGATGCTGGCCATCCTCAAGCCCGGCCGCGAGGCCGACGGCCAGCGCATCTTCGAGAAGTGGGGCCTGGACGCCGCCACCATCGGCCCGACCACCGACCACGGCCGCATCGTCCCGAAGCATCAGCGGCTGGTTGCCTGCGACCCGCCGCCCGCCCCCCTCTCCGACCCCACTCCCCCCTCCCACCC
>CALEOQ010000038.1 GCA_937910255.1 uncultured Caulobacteraceae bacterium
GATGCGAGGGGGATGAGCGAAGGGGAAGTGGGGGAGGAAGACGCGGAGAAGGCGAGTGAGGGAGGGATTTTTGTTTTAATGATACGGCGACCACCGGGACCTACCCTCTTTCCCGGCACGACGCGCTTCCGATCTGCTGTTCGCCGAGGGATCGGCCGGTGTCCACCGGCGCGACTACAGCCTCACCCGCGGCAGCCTGGCCGGGGCGGCCGGAACGGTGATGGAGGCGCAGCGGCTGACGGCCACGGCCGAGACGGACGGCTACGGCCTGTTCGCCGACGGCCGCATCGGCCTGCGCCTGCCGGCCGGGCAGGCCTTCATTCGCCCCTTCCTCCACGCGCGGGCCTCGCACCAGGCGTTTGACGGCTTCAATGAGCGCGGCGGCGACGTCTTCAACCTGGCCGTGGAGGACGTGGAGATGACCCGCTACCAGGCCGGTCCCGGGGTGGAGATCCTCCTGGCGGCCCGGCCCATGGGCGCGGCCAGCGTCTCGGGCGACCTCTCCGTGCGCTATGACGCGAGCTGGGGCGACAGCGACTATGTGATCGACGCCGCCATGCTGGGCGCGCAGGTCAACGGCCGGCTGGGCGAGCTGGACGATCCCGTGACCCTGGCCGGCGGCCTGGCGGCCGACTGGGGCATGCTGGAGGCCACCCTGCGCGGCTTCTATGCCCAGGCCGACGACCAGGACGCCCACGGCGCCAGCCTCGGCCTGCGAGTGGCCTTCTAGACGTGACGTGGGCGCCGGAGGGTTGTGACGGGACCCTCCGGCGCTAGTCTGCACGGCGAATGCGAAGGGAGCGGTCTTGAGCGACGAATTCAGCTTCCTGTTCGCCTTCTACGGCCTGCTGCTGGGCCTGGCGGTGACCGAGATCGTGGCGGGGTTTTCGCGGGCCTATGACGAGCGGGCGGCGCGGCCGCTGGGCGTGATCGCCCCGCTGTTCGCCATCCTGCTGTTCCTCGACCTGATCACCTTCTGGGTCGGCGCCTGGGAGTGGCGGGCGCTCAACACCGTGGAGTTCGCCCATGCGGTGGCCGCCGCCGTGGTCGCCCTGCTCTACTATTTCGCCGCCACCCAGGTCTTCCCCAAGGAAGGCGACGTGGACGCCCTGACCAGCCACATCCTGCAGCACCGGCGCCCGGTGGTGTTCTGCGTGATCGTCAGCAATGTGATCGCCCTGATCCCGACGCTCGCCAGCGCCATCGAGGGGCGCGCCCCGGTGATGGAGTTGGCCGTGTGGATCGCGGTGAACCTGCTCTATTACGCAGCCTTGATCCTGGCCGCCACGGCGCGCAGCCACCGGCTGATCATCGCAACCCTGGTCCTGCTGATCACCTATATCAGCGTCGCGACCCTGGTCCTCGGCTAAGCCCCGAGACCGCGCGCGCCAAAGCCCCCGCCCGAGGGGGCGAGGGCCAGACCGCCTGGCCTCAGGTGATCTGGATGATGCGCACCACATAGCCCTCGCCGCGGAGGGAGCGCTCTTCCCCCTGCGAGGTCCCGCCGCTGATGGGCGGCTGGCGGGTGATCACCCGGTTGGGTTCGATGTCCAGGTCCTCGACGGCGTAGGATTCGCCGATGTCGGTGACCACGGCCACCACGTGCTTGGACTCAAGGTCGACGGCGAGGTCCTTGATGACCCCGAGAGTCTTGCCCTCGGTGTCCACCAGGGGTCGCTCGCGAATATCCTGGTCGTGATCCTCAAGCTTCCAGTCGTCCAGGTCGGCCATTCGATGCAGGGCCATGGGATTGTCCTCCAATAATCATAGTGGGGCGAAGTCGGAACGAGGCGCCTTACGGCCGGGTCGCCACGGTCGCCGACTGGGCCCAGATGTAGATCGGCCGGCCTTCGACCGCGTCGCGGCCGCCCTGATCCAGCACATCGCCGTCGGGCAGGTCGCCGCCGGCGCGAACCGAACCGGTGATGTCCACGGTCTGGCCGGCGTTGACGTTCACCCGGCCCTCGACCTCGGGCGGTGGGGACGGGATCTGTTCGTCCAGGATGACAAAGGCGCGGTCGTCGTCGCCGCGGCCGACCCAGAAGGTGGCGTCACCGACCATGTCCAGCACCTGCACGCCCTCCAGCCGCACCTGACGGCCGACCAGGGCCGCGGGGTCCTCGGCGTCGAGGAGGGTGGCGATATCGGTGATCGCGCCGGCTTGGCCGCCGGTCGCCGGGTCCATCGGCATGACGGGCGGGGGGACGGTTTCGACGATGGCGACGTCGGGGGCCGCGAGGTCGGTTTCCTCGTCATCGCCCATTTCGGCGACCACCCACCAGATCAGCGCCACGGCGACCAGCGCCATGATCAGCCACGCCCACCAGGGCAGGCCTTTCCGTTCAACCTTGATCTCAGCCATATTGAATCCTCCCAGCCTTGACGCCGTGCGGCGTCCTTTCCAGCAGACTCAACACGGCCAAGCCGCCCCCTGTTCCAACCTCAGGCTGAAACGCCCCTCCGGACTCGCCGCGTTACTCCGCCAGGAAGCCTTCCACCTCGGCCATGAAGGCCTCCAGCTGGTCGTGGTGGACCCAGTGGCCGGCGCCCTCGAAATTGACCAGCCGGGCGTTCTGGAAGTGCTTGATGCGGCCGTCGGCCTCCGGGTCCGAGGCCCAGGATTCCTCGCCACGCATCAGCAGGACCGGGCAGGTGATCTGGCTCCAGAGGTAATGCTGGTCGGCGTGCGACAGGCCGCCCAGGCCCCAGCGGGAATGGTTGTCGAACTTCCAGCTATAGGTCCCGTCCTCGTTCTGCAGGGCGCCATAGATGGTCAGGTGCCGGGCCTGCTCGGGCGACAGATGGGGGTTTTCCTCGGCCATGCGGGCCACCGCGTCCTCCAGGGTGGCGTAGCGGCGGGGGCTGCGGCCGGAATTCTTGCGCCGGTCCTCGATCCAGTCGCGCAGGCGCTGGTCCACCGTGCGCCTGGCCT
>CALEOQ010000039.1 GCA_937910255.1 uncultured Caulobacteraceae bacterium
TGTTCCGATCTTGGGGGTCGGGTTCGGGAGGGGCGGCGGCGAGGTCAGCCCGGCCGAGGGCCCCGGCCGCGCCCTGGAAGAGGCCGCCGGCAAGGCCATGGCGACCTAGAGCGCGTTCCGATAAGTGGGAACCGGTTATCGGATCAAAACGCGCTCAAGACTTAGAGTCTAGGCCGCCAGCGCCAGCCGCGAGAGTTCAGTCAGGATGCGCTCGGCGGCGTTCAGGCGCTGCTCGGGGCTCTCCCACTCGCCCTTGACCACGGCCTTGTTGTCCGGCCGCAGCCGCCAGCCCATCTGGTTGCGATGCACGAACTCGATGAGCCCGCCTGGGTTCGGGAAGGCGTCATTGCGGAAGGTGACGACCGCCCCCTTGGGCCCGACGTCGATCTTCGACACATTGGCCTGGCGGCACATGCCCTTGATGGCCACCACCTTGAGCAGCTGGTCGGTCTCCGGCGGCAGCGGGCCGAAGCGGTCGATCAGCTCGGCGGCCAGGGCTTCGCGGTCGGCGGCCTGCTCGGCGTCGGACAGGCGGCGATAGAGCGACAGGCGCACATTGAGGTCCGGCACATAGGCCTCGGGGATCAGCACGGCGGCGCCGGTGTTGATCTGCGGCGACCAGCCCCGATCGACCACGCCCTCGGCGCCGACCAGCTCCTTCAGCTCGTTGACCG
The DNA here is from genome assembly GCA_937910255.1 of uncultured Caulobacteraceae bacterium. Lineage (GTDB taxonomy): Bacteria > Pseudomonadota > Alphaproteobacteria > Caulobacterales > Caulobacteraceae > Phenylobacterium. The sequence continues at coordinate 675 of CALEOQ010000039.1, forward strand.
CGTCTTCCAGCATCTGCTGGTAGAGTTCGACGCCGATCTCGCGGATATGACCCGACTGCTCCTCGCCCAGCAGGTTGCCGCCGCCGCGGATATCCAGATCGTGGCTGGCCAGCTGGAAGCCGGCGCCTAGGCTGTCCAGGGACTGCAGCACCCGCAGCCGCTTCTCGGCCGACAGGGTGATGGGCTTGTCCTCCGGCGTGGTCATATAGGCATAGGCCCGCGCCTTGGCCCGGCCGACCCGGCCCCGGATCTGATAGAGCTGCGACAGGCCGAACATGTCGGCCCGGTGGATGATCAGGGTGTTGGCGGTGGGGACATCCAGGCCCGACTCCACGATGGTGGTCGAGAGCAGCACATCGTACTGGCCGTCATAGAAGGCCGACATGACCTCTTCGAGCTGGGTGGGCGCCATCTGCCCGTGGCCGACCACGAAGCGGACTTCCGGCACCTGTTCGCGCAGGAATCGCTCCAGGTTTGGCAGGTCGGCGATCCTCGGCGTGACGAAATAGGCCTGGCCGCCGCGGTACTTCTCCCGCAGCAGGGCTTCGCGCACGGTGATCGGATCCCACGGCGTGACATAGGTGCGCACCGCCAGGCGATCGACCGGCGGGGTGGCGATGATCGACATTTCGCGAATGCCTGACAGCGACATCTGCAACGTGCGCGGGATCGGCGTGGCGGTCAGGGTCAGCATGTGCACATCGGCGCGCAGCTCCTTGAGCTGCTCCTTGTGCTTGACCCCGAAGTGCTGCTCCTCATCGACGATCACCAGGCCGAGGTCCCTGAAGCCGACCTGTTTGGACAGCACCGCATGGGTGCCGACGACGATCTCGATCTCGCCGCTCTTCAAGCCCTCGCGGGTTTCAGCCGCCTCCTTGGGCGGGACCAGGCGCGACAGGCGCCGCACCTTCACCGGCCAGCCCTGGAACCTGGCTTCGAAGGTCTTGAAATGCTGCCGCGCCAGCAGGGTCGTGGGACAGACGACCGCCACCTGCTGGCCGCTCATGGCCGCGACGAAGGCGGCGCGCAGGGCGACTTCGGTCTTGCCGAAGCCCACATCGCCGCAGATCAGGCGATCCATCGGCCGGCCAGATCCCAGGTCGGTCAGCACGTCGCCAATGGCGTTCAGCTGGTCCTCGGTCTCCTCATAGGGGAAGCGGGCGCAGAACTCGTCGAACACCCCCTGCGGCGGATCGATGCCGGGCGTGGACTTCATGGCCCGCTCGGCGGCGATGCGGATCAGGCCGCCGGCCATTTCGCGCAGCCGCTCCTTGGCGCGCGCCTTCCGGGCCTGCCAGGCGGCGCCGCCCAGGCGGTCGAGGACCACGCCGTCGGACTCCGCCCCATAGCGGCTGAGGAGGTCGATATTCTCCACCGGCAGATAGAGCTTGGCCTCGCCGCCGTACTGCAGTTCCAGGCAGTCGTGCGGGGCGCCCTGGATGTCGAGGGTCTTCAGGCCCTCATAGCGGCCGATGCCGTGCTCGATATGCACCACCAGGTCGCCCGGCGTCAGGGCCGAGGCCTCGGCCAGGAAGTTGGCCGCCCGACGGCGCTTGCGCGGCCGCGCCAGGCGGTCGCCCAGGATGTCGGTCTCGGAGATGACCGCCAGCTTGTCGGTCTCGAACCCGGCCTCCAGCGGCAGAACCACGCGCTGCGGCGTCTTCGGATCGGCCGCCTTGGCCGCCTGCCAGTAGGGCGCCAGCGAGATTTTCGACAGGCCGTGATCGGCCAGCATGCCGCCGAGCCGCTCCGAGGCGCCCTCGCTCCAGGAGGCAAACAGCACCCGCTTGCCCGCCGCGCTCAGGGCCTTGGCGTGGTCCACCGTGGCTTCGAACAGGTTGACGCTGTCACGCTGCCGTTCCGGCGCGAAGCTGCGGCCTGCCCGGGCGCCGAGGTCGATGACCTGCTCGCCCTCGACGGCGTTGAAGGCCGAGAACCGGCGGTTGGGCCGCACGGCCAGAGCCTGCTCCCATTCGCCGGCGTCCAGATAGAGGCGCTCGGGCGGCAGGGGCCGATAGTTGGACTTGCGACCGGCCTCGGCCCGGGCCGAATAGGCGTCCTGCACCATGGCCAGGCGCTCGTCACGGGCCTCGGGCGCCAGGTGATCGACGCCGATCAGGGTTCCGGCCGGCAGATAGTCGAACACGGTCTCGAGGGCGGGATAGTAGAGCGGCAGCCAGTGCTCCATGCCGGCGCGGCGGCCGCCCTCGCTGACGGTGGCGTAGAGGGGATCATCACCCGCGGCGCCAAAGGCCTCGATATAGCCGCGGCGGAACCGGGACACCGCCTCGGCGTCCAGCAGCGCCTCACTCACCGCCAGCAGCCGCACCTCGGTCAGCTGTCGGGTCGAGCGTTGGCTCTCGGGATCAAAGGCGCGGATGGATTCCAGGATGTCGCCAAACAGGTCCAGGCGCACCGGCTCCTCGGCCGAGGGCGGAAACACGTCGATGACCCCGCCGCGGATGGCGAACTCGCCGCGCTCCGACACCGTGGAGGCCCGCTGATAACCGTTGACGGCGAAGTAGCGCTCCAGATCGGCGATCAGTACCTGGCGGCCCACATGGGCGCTGAACGAAGCCGCTTCCACGGCCGACCGGGGCGGGACCCGCTGGATCATCGCCGGGATGGCCGCCACCAGCAGGGCCGGCTTCTTGGTCTCGAAGCCGCCGCTGGCCAGCCGCGCCAGGGTCGTCATCCGCTGGGCTGCGATGCCCGGAGACGGCCCGATCCGGTCATAGGGCAGGCAGTCCCAGGACGGCAGGCGCATCACCTCCACGTCCGGGGCGAAAAAGGCGAAGGCCTCGGCGAACGCGCTCATCCGGGCGGTGTCGCGGGCGATGAAGACGCTTAAAGCCCCCCGGGCCCGGACGATGTCGGACATCACCAGGGCGTCATAGCCCTCCGGCGCGCCGACCAGGTCGATGCGCTCGGGATCTGTGTTGATGCGCTTGAGCTGGGTGGCGCTCGGGCCTGCGCCGTCAGCCGCCATGGCGCGCGCCAAGCGACTTATGAGCGACATCCCGGAACGCCTTGATCATGTTCATGATCTCGCCGTCGAATTCAGCTGGCGTGGGAACCCGCTCGACGATCCAGGCATAGATGTCCTGGTCGGGCTGATCCAGCAGATGCTCGAGGGCGTCGAGCTGGGCTTCGCTCAGGTCGCGGGCATGGTTGTCCACGAACGGCCCCAGGATGAGGTCGGCTTCGACAAAGCCCCGATGCCAGGCTCGGAACTTCAGGCGCTTCAGTCGGATGGCGTGTGCGTCAGACATTGAGGCCGCGGATATAGAGCGCCGGCCTGCCGGGCGCCAGCACCCATCGGCGATCAATCGCCTCCGAACCAGAAGAAGGCGAGGTTCTCCAGGCGCTCGGACCCGATCTGGCCTGCAACCCGCAGCACGGGCGCCTGGCCCTCGCCGCTCGGCCCGGCGGCCTGGGTCTGGCGCAGTTGGTCAAGATCAAGCCGGCCGTCGAGCTGGACCACGCCGATATCCGGCGCCGACCCGACGAACCGAAGCTCGCCCGCCCCTAGCTTGTAGGCGCTCGGCAGGACGCGAACCTGCCGGGCGTGGGTTTCCTGGCCAAGTTCGTTGGTCACCAGAGGGCTGGAGACGTCGGAGAACTGCAGCATGACCGGCGCATAGGTCTCCATCCGCTCGCCCTGCTCCCAGGCCACGAACTCCATCTCGCCGCCGATATGGATGTGATCCAGTCGCAGGTCGCCGATCACGACCTCCTGGGTCGGCATGTAGTAGCCGAACAGGTTCTCGTCCTGCACGTGGGTGAACCCGGTCAATTCGGCTGGCGGGGCCGGCGCGTCCGCCGTCGCCTCTGGCGCAGGCGAAGCTGGCGCCGCTGGGCCTTGCCCGTCGTCCGCAGGGTTGCATCCGCCCAGCATCGCCGCCAGGGCCACACCCGCCATTACGTGTCTCATGCCACTTCCCAGCCCGCGTGCGCGTCGCTGCGAGATCAGCACAGCCAAGGGGCAGCGTCCACCGCGCGCCGGGCGCCCGGTCGCGCTATGGTCCTGGCCATGCGCCCGGAGATTCTCTACCCCCTGTTCGCCCCGATCGACACGCTGAAGGGCGTGGGGCCGCGGGTGGCGCCCCTGCTGGAGAAGCTGGCGGGACCCATCGTCCGGGATGTGGCCTTCCTGGCGCCCCACAGCCTGATCCATCGCCATCCGGCCCGGGTGGAGGCTGCGCTGGAAGGGGCGGTGCAGACCTTTGCGGTGACCATCGAGGCTTATCAGCCGCCGCGGAACCCCTCCCAGCCCTGGCGGGTGCGCGCCTTCGACGGCACAGGATTCCTGACCCTGGTCTATTTCGGCGGCCTGGGCGGCCGCATCGAAGCCCAGCACCCGATCGGCGCCCAGCGGCTGGTGAGCGGTAAGGTCGAGCGGTTCGGCTCGGAGATCCAGATCGCCCACCCGGACTATCTGGTCCCGGTGGAAAAGGCCGACCAGATCCCCGAGGTCGAGGCCGTCTATCCGGCCACGGCCGGCCTGCCCGCCCGCACGGTGCGGCGCCTGGCCCTGGACGCCCTGGCGCGGTGTCCCGAACTCCCGGAGTGGCAGGACCCCGCCTGGCTGGCCCGTCAGGGTTGGGGGACGTGGCGGGAGAGTTTGGCCCGCCTGCATGCGCCCGACAGCGAAGCTGACCTCACCGCCCAGGCGCCCCATCGCCAGCGCCTGGCCTTCGACGAACTGCTGGCCCACCAGCTCGCCATGGGCCAGCGCAAGGCCGAGCGCCGCGCCCAGCCCTCCCCGCCGATCGCCGCCTGCCGCCTTGCCGAAGCCCTGGCCCCCCCCCCGCCCGTCCTGCTTGCCGTCAGATCCGCAGGGCACACGTCTCAACTCCGTTCCCTTCGTCATCCACTCTCCCTGCCTCCTCCTGCAT
>CALEOQ010000040.1 GCA_937910255.1 uncultured Caulobacteraceae bacterium
GTGCTGCAGTCCAGCCCCGGCTATTCCATCAAGCCGCTGCTGAGCAGGTCCGCCGGCGCCCTGCTGTTCCGTGAGCGGCTCGACCGCACGGCGCAGTTCGCCATCGCGCTCGCCGGGGTCGGCGTGGCGCTGCAGGCCCTGGCGCTCGGGCGGCTGCCCTGGGTCTCGCTGACCCTGGCGGCCTCGTTCTGCGGCTATGGCATCGTGCGCAAACGGGTGGCCGCCGACGCCCAGACCGGCCTCTTCATCGAGTGCCTGCTGCTGGGGATTCCCGGCGCGGTGTTCGCCCTGTGGCTGGCCCAGGCGGGCGCCGACCACTTCACCCAGGGGATCGCGCCGGCCGCCTGGCTGATCTTCTCCGGCCTGGCCACGGCCATTCCGCTGGTTCTGTTCGCCTGGGCCGCAAGGCGCCTGCCCCTGTCGGCCATGGGCTTCATGCAGTTCCTGGCCCCGTCCATGACCTTCGTCATGGGCGTGCTGCAGGGCGAGGCCCTGACCCTGCTCAACATGGCCTCCTTCGTCTTCATCTGGATCGGGGCCGGCGTCTTCGCCTACGGCCTGTGGCGGGCCTCGCGCCGCGTGCCGGCCGCCGTGGCCCCGGTAGTCTGAGCCGCGCGCAGCGCTGTCAGAGAGGCTGAACCACGAAGGGCGATGGCTACGAGCACATAATCCTCAACCGTTATCCTGGGCCTTGTGCCCAGGATCCCTCGCGACGCTTGCGCCTGCCCTCGACAGGGATGCTCGGCACAAGGCCGAGCATGACGGGAAGCGTTGAGGATGGTGGAGACGGCGGGCGCCTGAAGACGCCACCGCCTAGTGCCCGTGGGGGCCTTCGTAGACGCCCGGCGCCAGGCGCTCGCTCTCGGGGCCTTCGCCGGCCTCAGGCGCCAGCTGGAAGCGCCGGTCGCAATAGGGGCATTCGACGAAGGTCGCCTCGCCCATCTCCAGCCAGACCCGCGGATGGCCCAGCGCCCCGCCGACCCCGTCGCAGGCGATGCGGCCGGTGCGCACATAGATCACCTCGGGCGCCGGCCGCGCCGAGGCGGTCAGGGCCGTCACCGCCGGCTTGGCCGGCATGGGCTCAGGGGAGGTCTGGGCTTGGACGCCCTGGTTTTCGATCGGACGGGCCATAGGGGAAATCTCGCTCGGAAGCTTGGCGCAGGCGCCGCTCGCGCCTAGGTATGCGAGGCGGGCTTGGCCCGTCAATGATCGCGCCTGCAAACCCTTGCCTGGCGCCGCTCAAGGGGACGGCATGGATCTTCCGGAATTCGCCATCGAGGCCCGCGGCCTGGTCAAGACCTATCCGGCCACCAAGACCACGCCGGAGATGAAGGCGCTGCGCGGCATCGACCTGGCCATTCCCCGGGGCTCCATCTTCGGCCTGCTGGGGCCCAATGGCGCGGGCAAGTCCACCTTCATCAACACCCTGGCCGGCCTGACCAAGAAGACCTCGGGCGTGGTGAAGATCTGGGACCGGGACATCGACACCCATCCCCGGGACGCCCGGGCCGCCATCGGCGTGGTGCCCCAGGAGATCGCCGCCGACCCCTTCTTCACGCCCCGGGAATCCCTCGAGGTCCAGGCCGGCATGTACGCCGTGCCCCGCAAGGAGCGCCGCACCGACGAGCTGCTGGCCGCGCTGGGCCTGGCCGACAAGGCCAATGCTTACGTGCGCCAACTGTCGGGGGGCATGAAGCGCCGCCTGATGGTGGCCAAGGCCATGGTGCACAATCCGCCGGTGCTGATCCTGGACGAGCCCACCGCCGGGGTGGACGTGGAGCTGCGTCGCCAGCTCTGGAACTATGTGGTCGAGCTGAACCGCATGGGCGTCACCATCGTGCTCACCACCCACTATCTGGAAGAGGCCCAGGAGCTCTGCGACCAGATCGCCATCGTCAATCGCGGCCAGGTGGTGGCGTGTGAATCCACCGCCACCCTGCTGGGGCGCCTCGACACCCGCGCCGTCCTGGTGACCCCGGAGGAGCCGGTGATCCAGGCCCCGACCTTGGCCGGTTTCGACACCAAGCTGCGCAATGGCGGCGCCTTCCAGGTGACCTATCGCACCGGCCAGTCCAGCGTGGAGCAGGTGCTGGCCGCCGTCCGCGCCGCGGGCCTGCACATCAAGGACATCGCCACCGAGGATCCGAGCCTGGAGGACGTCTTCGTCGACCTCACCACCGACAAGACCCCGCAGGTGGCGTAAGGCGGCGCGAAACACCGCCCCAAACCCGTTTGCGGTCCCGCCCCCTTTCGGCTAGAAACCCGCTCCGCCTCAGGCGCCAAGCACCCGTAGCTCAGCTGGATAGAGCGTTGCCCTCCGAAGGCAAAGGTCACACGTTCGAATCGTGTCGGGTGCGCCATTTCTCCATTTTCAGGATGGGCTGCGGTTCTCCCGGCCGTGCCAGAGGCGCAGGACGATGATCGCCTCAGGCGTGACCTCGTAGCGCAGCTCATAGTCGCCGACGATGATCCGGCGGACGTCCCGCGGCGCATAGGCCTCCAGCTTCTCGCCCATCTGCGGATGATCCCGTAGACGATCCGGCGCTCTTGCCAGTTGCTGGACGATCCGCGCGGCCGCCGCCGGCGCCACGGGCTCCAGATGCTCATGCAGGCGCGCCAGGTCTGAGGCGGCGCTGCGGGTCCACTGAATCCTCACGCTGTCGGGGGCGGCAGAGGCGAGTCCGCGGTCAGGCTTTCAGCCCAGGCCAGGATCGCCTGCTGGTCGATGACCCGTCCGGCGTCCACGTCTTCGAGGGCTTCAAGCGTCATGCGGTGACGCGCCTCGTCCTGATCGACCCAGGCGGCCAGCGCCTGCTTCATGATCCAGCCCCGCGACCGGTCGAGGCGAAGGGCCGCCGCCTCGACCTTCTCGGCCAGCTCCAGGGGAATATGAGCGGTCACCACCTTGGTCGACGTCGCCATCGCATCACTCCTAATCAGAATGATTAGGATATCATCGGCGACCTGGAGGCCCAAGGGCGGGCCTTGCGCGGCTGCGTTCACCGTCTAGGTTGAGCCTCGCCCGAAGTTCGGGCGACGGGGGCCCCCGGCGCCGTCTCGGATGAGGATAAGCCTTTCAGGTGATGGGGCGGAGGTCCACCCCTTCCACGTCGGCCGATCAGCCCTTCTGCCCTGAGGCGCGCCGTGCTTTCCTCCCGGCGAGGAGGAGCTTCTGATGGGACGAGCGCCAGCCGATCCGCCGCGTCGGAGCGTCCTCATCAGCGGGCTGGCCGCGCCATGGTTGGCGCTGGCCGGGACGCCCGCGCAGGCTCAGGAGGTCGTGATGTACGGACTGATCGGCAAGATGACGGCCAAAGCCGGAGAGCGCGCCGCCCTCGCGGCGATCCTGCTGGAGGGGCTGACCGGTATGCCCGGTTGCCTCAGCTATGTGGTGGCCGAGGATCCCGCCGATCCCGACGCCCTGTGGATCACCGAGGCCTGGGAGAGCCCGGACGCCCACCGCGCCTCCCTGTCCCTGCCCTCGGTCCAGGCCGCCATCGCCAAGGGCCGCCCGCTGATCGCCGGCATGGAGACGCTGGCCGAGACCAGGCCGATCGGCGGCCACGGCCTGGGGTGAGGGCGCCAGGGCGCGATGGGCAATGACGACCGGCTCTCCGAAAACCGCCAGGGCAGAGCTAAACTTGCCAGACGACGCCCTCAGGGCGATGGTCGCCGACCACTTGCCGGCGGCGACATTCCGGCGGGCCAGCCGGCTGACCGGCGGTGTGTCTGCCGATGTCTATCGGCTTGAGTGCCAGGCGGAGAGCGGTGCGATCCGCAGTATCGTCCTGCGTATTCATGGCCCCAACCACAATGGTCATCCCGCAGCGCTTGAATTTAGCATTCTCGACGCGGTCACGGGTCTTGGAATCAGCGCTCCCCGCGCCCTGGCCCTGGACGAAAGCCTTCGGCACATCCCCTATCCGTTTCTGCTCCTGGATCTCGTCGAGGGCGAGACGGCCGTCCCCACCGATGCGGCGGACCATCGGATTGTCCGCATGGCGGAGGCTCTGGCTCACATTCATTCTGCGCCCGTCGCCGGCCTACCGGCCTTGCCCCTGCGCCACGATCCGCTTCCAGAGCTGTTTGCCTATCTGCCGGTCGATCCGGCCTTCGAGACCCTGCGCCAAAGGCTCTCCCGATTGAGCGACACCGGCTACGATGGCGTCCCCGTCCTGCTGCACGGCGACTTCTGGCCCGGCAATCTCCTGTGGCGAGGCCAGGAGCTTATGGGCGTCCTGGACTGGGAGGACGCGGCGGTGGGCGACCCCCTTTCTGACGTGGCGTGCGCCGCGCTGGAGCTGCGCTATGTGGTGGGGTCTGAGGGGGCGGAGCGCTTTCTGCGCGCCTATGACAGCCTGCGCCCCATTGCGCGCCATAGCCTCGCCCTTTGGCAGATCTATGTCGCAGCGGCGGCGCACCACGCCATGGGAACGTGGGGCCTTGCGCCTGCCCGAGAGGATCATATGCGCGCCACCGCGCTGGCTGTTATCGGCGAAGCCGGCGACCTCTTGAGCTGAGGGGGTCGCGCCGCCGCCCCGGTGGCGGGCGGCCAAGCCCCTGGTCATACGGCGTTCAACGCCAGCGCGCGCCCCCCAGCCCCCACATTTCCCTTGGTGAACGGTGTTTGGTTGGGCTCCATGGGGGTTGGAGACGTTTGGGCGCGGGGCCGGCAAGAGCCTTCGTCCGCCAAGGGCAGGAGACCGGTCATGGCTGATGGATATGTGGACGTGCTGCGCGACAAGCGGGCGGCCGCGCGCAAGCTCGCCTATGAGACGCCGATCGAGGAGCTTCACCCGGCGCGGGCCTCGCTGTTTCGCGACGACGCCATGTGGCCGACCTTCGAGCGGCTGCGGAAGGAGTCGCCGGTCCACTACACGCCCGACAGCAA
>CALEOQ010000041.1 GCA_937910255.1 uncultured Caulobacteraceae bacterium
GCAAGCGGCGCGGGCCTTCAGCTTTTCGACAGGCTGAGCTGAACCACATCGGTGCGCTCGGTGCGGAAACCGGCCTCGCAATAGGCCAGATAGAAGCGCCAGAGCCGCCGGAACCGCTCGTCAAAGCCGTTCTGGCGGATTTCCGGCCAGGCCGCCTCGAACCGGCGGGTCCACTCCGCCAGCGTGTCAGCATAGTCCTGGCCAAAACGGCTGATGTCGCGCCAGTCCAGGCCTGCCGCCTCGGTCACCTGACGCAGGCGCGCCTCGCTGATCAGCATGCCGCCAGGGAAGATGTAACGCTGGATGAAGTCGGCGCGACGGCGATAGGACTCGAAGAACTCGTCCTGGATGGTGATGATCTGCAGGCCGGCCCGGCCGCCCGGCTTCAGCACCTCGGCGATCTTGCCGAAATAGCTCGGCCAGTACTTCTCGCCGACCGCCTCGAACATCTCGATGGAGGCGACCCGATCATAGGTCCCGTCCACATCTCGATAATCCACCAGGCGGATTTCGGCCCGCTCGGCCAGACCCTGCTCGAAGATGCGCTTGGCGGCGAAGTCGTACTGTTCCTTGGAGATGGTGATGGCTGTCACCCTGGCGCCGATGGTCTTGGCGGCATATTCGGCGAAGCCACCCCAGCCGCAGCCGATCTCCAGCACATGGTGATGCGGCTCCAGGGCCATCTGCTGGGTCAGCAGGCGGTACTTGTTCTCCTGCGCCTGGGCGAGATCCTGGCCTTCGTGGGCGAAACGGGCCGACGAATAGGTCATGGTGGCGTCCAGCCACCGGGAATAGAAGGCGTTCCCCAGGTCGTAATGGGCGTGGATGTTCTTCTTCGCGCCGGCGCGGCTGTTGTCGCGGAAGACGTGCAGGATGCGGTTGAGCACCCACATCAAAGGCGCACCCAGGGCCAGACGCTCGATCTTGTCGAAGTTCAGGCTGAAGGCGCAGAGCAGGGCGGCCATGTCGGGCGTGTCCCACTCCTGCGCCATAAAGCCTTCGGCGAACCCGATATCGCCGGCCGACAGGACCCGGTTCATGAAGGCGTAGTCCCGCACCACCAGCCGCCCGCTGGGGCCGGGCTCGGCGCCGACAATGGTGAGTTCCTTGTCGTTGGGCAGGACAAAGGTGAGCTTTCCCACCGTCCAGTTCCGGGCCAGGAGCCCAAGGGCGCTTCGGAAAGCGGCGGTCGAGCCTGACAGCTCCGGCGCGCGGCGCAGGGCGCCCGGCGTTTGGGCCAGATCGGCCAGGGATGACGAGTCGTGGGCGATAGTCATCTTCGCTTACCCCTCGTGTCTTTCGTACCATAACATGCAAACACCGACGGGCGACTCCAAGCCGGAGCCGAGTTTACGGCCGGGTCCGGGGCGCGGACGCAAAGGCCCGCGCGGAGACGTCGGAATTCAGGCTTGTGAAGCCGCCGGGCGGGCGCCACTTAGGCCCGATCCGCAGACCTCAGGAGGATCGCATGGCCGCGCTCGAGCTCAAGACGTGGAACCTCGCCATCGGCGCCGATCAGCCCCTGGTGGTGATCGCCGGTCTCAATGTGCTGGAGGATCTGGAGCTCGCCCGGGATGCGGCGCGACATCTGAAGGCCGTCTGCGCCGAACTTGGTCTGCCCTATGTGTTCAAGGCCAGCTTCGACAAGGCCAACCGCTCTTCGATCCGCAGCTATCGCGGGCCCGGTCTTGAGGAGGGTCTGAAGATCCTCCGCCAGATCAAGGACGAGTTCGACGTTCCGATCTGCACCGACCTGCATGAAATCAGCCAGGCCCAGCCCGTGGCGGCCGTGGCCGACCTCGTCCAGATCCCGGCCTTCCTCTGCCGCCAGACCGACCTGGTGGTGGCCACCGCCGAGGCGACCCAGGCGGCCGGCGGGCTGCTGCACGTGAAGAAGGGGCAGTTCCTGGCGCCTTGGGACTGCCGCAACATCCTCGACAAGATCAAGGAGGCGGTCGGCGTCGACATGACCATCCTGTGCGAACGCGGGGTCAGCTTCGGCTACAACAACCTCGTGGTGGACATGCTGGGCATCGCTGAGATGCAGGCCCTGGGGGCGCCGGTGACCATCGACGCCACCCATGCGGTGCAGCTGCCCGGCGCCAATCCGAAGTCCAACGGCGCCTCCACCGGCGGGCGTCGCGAAGGGGTGCCGATCATCGCCAAGGCCGCCGTGGCGGCCGGCGCCGACGGCGTCTTCCTGGAATTCCACCACGATCCCGACCGCGCGCTCTGCGATGGCCCGAGCTGCCTGCCGCTCAGCCAGGCCGCGCCGCTGCTGCGCACGCTGGCGGCCGTGCGCGCTGCGGTCCAGGCCTGAGCGCCGTGGATCTCGCAGCGCTCCAGCACCTGTTTTCGGCCATTCCCGGCGTCCGGGTGGCCTGCGTCGGCGACCTTATGGTCGACCGCTTTGTCTATGGAGATGTGAGCCGGGTGTCGCCCGAGGCGCCGATCCCGGTCCTGGCCCGTCGGCGGGAGCTGGTGATGCTGGGGGCGGCCGGCAATGTCGCCCGCAACGTCGCCGCGCTCGGTGGACATGTCTGCCTGGTGGGCCTGGTGGGCGGCGACGGCGAGGGGCACGAGGCCTTGAGGCTGGTCTCTGACGAGACGGGGGTGGAAGGCTTTATCGTCAGCGATCCGGATCGCCCCACCACGCTCAAGACCCGGTTCGTCTCCGGCGGCCAGCAGTTGCTGCGGGTGGACAATGAGGTCGCCACCCCGGCCCGGGGCGAGGTCGAGGACCGCCTGGTCCGCACGATCCGCGACGTCGCCGCCGACGTGGGGCTGATCCTGCTGTCAGACTACGGCAAGGGCGTGGTGACGCCGGCGGTGATCGCCGCCTGCCGCGCCGCCGGCGCCCGGGTGATTGTCGATTCCAAGGCCAGGTCCTTCGCCCAGTACGGCGCGGTGGACATCATCAAGCCCAACGCCGCCGAGCTGGCCCACGCCACTGACATGCCGACCGACACCGACGAAGAGATCACCGCGGCCCTGGCCCACGCGCTAAGCCTTTGCGAGGCCAAGGCCATCCTGGTGACCCGCTCCGCCAAAGGAATTTCCCTGGCCGTCCGCGGCGAGCCTGTGCGGCATTTCCCCGGTGCGCCCAAGGAGGTGTTCGACGCTTCCGGCGCCGGCGACACGACCCTGGCGGGGCTCGGCCTGGCCCTGGCGGCCAAGGCTTCCATGGAGGATGCGGTGGCCTTCGCCATGCTGGCGTCCGGCGTGGCCGTGGGCAAGGCGGGCACCGCCGTAGTGACCCCGGCCGAGCTGATGGAAGCGACGCTCGCCGCCCACATGGCGCCGGCCGAGGCCAAGGTCGCCACGCCTCTGCGCATGGCCGAGGAGGTTGCGCGCTGGAAGGCCAAGGGGCTTCGGGTCGGCTTCACCAACGGCTGCTTCGACATCCTCCACAAGGGCCATGTGGCCTATCTGGATCAGGCCCGCAGCTGGTGCGACCGGCTGATCGTCGGGGTCAATGATGACGCCTCGGTCAAACGCCTGAAGGGCGAGGGGCGGCCGGTCAACGATCTGGAGAGCCGCGCCATCGTCCTTGCGGGCCTGGGGTCGGTGGACCTGGTGGTGCCCTTCGAGGAAGATACGCCCATGAAGCTCATCGAGGCGGCCAAGCCCGACGTGCTGGTCAAGGGGGCCGACTATTCCGAGGACCAGGTGGTCGGCGCCGCGCAGGTGCGGGCCTGGGGCGGCGAGGTGAAGCTCGCCCAGATCGTCCAAGGCTTTTCCACCACGGCCGCGATTTCCCGCATGCAGGACAAGCCATGAGCCGCCGCATCGTCTTCGTCACCGGCGGCGCCGGCTTCATCGGCTCCAACATCGTGGCGCGACTGTGTGAAGACCGCAGCCTGGAGGTGGTGGTCTGCGACCGGCTACGGGAGGCCGAGCTTGGCAAGTGGCGCAACATCGCCAAGCACCCCATCGCCGACTTCGTGGCGCCCGAGGCCATGTTCGACTGGCTGGAGGCCCACTGGAGCGACGTGGAGCTGGTGGTCCACATGGGGGCGGTATCCTCGACCACCGAGCCGGACGCCGACAGGATCATCCATTCCAACTTCACCCTCTCGCGGGACCTGTTCGCATGGTGCGCCAACCGTCAGAGGCGGCTGATCTATGCCTCATCGGCGGCGACCTATGGCGACGGCGCGCTGGGTTTCGACGATGACAACAGCTTCGAGGCCCTGGCGGCCCTGCGGCCCCTGAACACCTATGGCTGGTCCAAGGCCCTGTTCGATCTGCACGCGGTACGGCAGGCCACCCGCGGCGTGGCGCCGCCCCAGTGGGTGGGCCTCAAGTTCTTCAACGTCTACGGCCCCAATGAGGGCCACAAGCACGGCATGAAGTCGGTGGCGGCCCAGATCTGGCCGAAGGTCAGCGCCGGCGAGACGGTCCAGCTCTTCCAGTCCCATCGGGCCGACGTGGCGCACGGCGGGCAGTTGCGGGACTTCGTCTATGTCCGCGACGTGGCCGATGTGGTGGTCTGGCTGGCGGCCAATCCGCAGATCAACGGGGTCTTCAATCTGGGATCAGGCGAGGCGCGGTCATTCGCCGAAATGGCGCAGGCGGTGTTCGCATCGGCCGGCCAGGCGCCCGACATCGCCTATATCCCGATGCCGGAGGCGATCCGCGAGCGCTACCAGTACTTCACCCAGGCGCAGATGGGCCGTCTCCGTCAGGCGGGCTATGAGGCGCCCTTCACCAGTCTGGAGGCGGGGATCGAAGACTACGTCCAGGGCTATCTGGCCAAGGCTGAAGATCGGAAGAGCACACGTCTGAACTCCAGTCACGTCGTAATCTCGTATGCCGTCTTCTGCTTGAAAAAAAAAAAACAGCGCTTGTATGATTTATACACAAGTAAGCAGCAAGCAGCTGATGTCTCCACAC
>CALEOQ010000042.1 GCA_937910255.1 uncultured Caulobacteraceae bacterium
GCCGCCGTGGGATTGCTCGACCCTGACCAGCTCATCCGCCCAGTTCCTGGCGAACAACCCGTTGTATTGGCGATAGAATTCTCGGGTGGGGTCATAGCTGACATTCAGCAGCTGGGCGGCGGCCGCGTCGGCCTTCCTCTGACCGCAGGCCGTAAGGGCTGCGAATCCTCCGCCAGCCAGTCCCAGCAGCAACGTTCGGCGTCCAAGTGCTGTCTGCATGTCGATCTCCCATCCGACGAGAGATGCAGCTAAACACCACAAAACCCATGGAGTCAGTAGGAAATAGATTCGTCATACGCAGATTGTCTGAAGGCGCCTTCAGTTTCGGCGCCTCAGGGCGTGACGATCTCGAACCAGAAGTCGAAGCGGTCGAGGCAGGCCAGGAGGGCGGCCAGGTGATCGGGTTGGGCGGTTTCGACCGCGCCGTCGGCGAGCGCGGCCTCAAGTTCCAGCTCGCCCAGCACCAGGGCGACCAGGGTCGATCGGCTCAGGCGGACGGGGGCGGCGTCGGGCGCCATGCGATCGCGGCCGTGATGCAGCACGGCGTTCTCGACACTGAGTCCAAAGCGCTCCTGGGTGTCGGTGAAGGTGAGATCGAGGGCGAGCTCCAGCGATCCGGCGCGCTCGCCGTTCAGCCGCACCGACAGGGAGTCCAGTAGCTGTTCGGCCGGCAGGTTGCGGATCTGGCCCGCCGCCCCCTGGCGCGGCGTGGGGGAGGGCGGCCGCACATGCCGCAGTTCCTGGGCGCCGGTCAGGTAGAAGGCTCGCCAGGGGCCGGACTCGGCCTGATAGCCCATCTGCTCCAGGGCGTCGGCCTGCAGCTCGCGCGCTTCAGCGTTAGTGGGGTCGGCGAACACCAGGTGGTTCACCAGCTGCGCGGTCCAGCGATAGTCGCCGGCGGCGAAGGCCTCGCGGGCCTTGGCCAGCAGGGGTTCAGGCCCACCGGCCAGGTCCACATAGCGCTTGCCGGCCTCCACCGGCGGGTGGGGGTGCAGGTTGGCCGGGTTGCCGTCGAACCAGCCGAGATAGCGCTGATAGACCGCCTTGGCGTTGTGGTTGAGCGTCCCGTAATAGCCGCGGGTGTACCACTCGGCCTCCAGGCTGGGCGGCAGCTTCAGCGCCTCGCCGATCTCCAGCGGCGTCATCCCGTGATTGGCCATCCGCAGGGTCTGGTCGTGGATGAACTTGTAGAGGTCGCGCTGGTTTTTCAGGAACTTCCGCGCCCGATCCTGGCCCCAGCGGGGCCAGTGGTGGCTGGCGAACAGCACCTCGGTGCGGTCGCCGAACAGGTCGGTGGCCTCGTCGATGTAATAGGCCCAGCGTTTGGCGTCGCGCACCTGGGCGCCGCGGGGCGTGTAGATGTTATGCAGGTGGCAGGAGCAGTTCTCCGCCATGCACAGGGCGCCGAACTGCGGGAAGAAGAAGTTCATCTCCGCCGGCGCCTCGGTGTCCGGCGTCACCTGGAACTCGATCTCGATGCCGTCGATGGTCAGCTTCGTGCCCGTCTGGCTGATGCTCTCGGTGGGCGGGATCAGGCTGACCGAACCCATGGAGGTGGTCTTGCCGAGGCCGGAGTCCACATGGCCGCGGGCGTCGCGGGGCAGCAGGGCGCCGTACATGTAGGTCGCCCGCCGACCCATGGCGTTGCCGGCCAGGACGTTCTCGCTGACCGCCTCTTCCAGGAAGCCTTCCGGGGCGATGATCCGCATGCCGGCTTCGATGTCGGCGTCGGAGATCACCCCGCGCACGCCGCCATAATGGTCCACGTGGCTGTGGGTATAGATGACCCCGGTCACCGGCTTGTCGCCGCGATGCTTGCGCATCAGGGCGAGCGCGGCGGCCGCCGGCTCGGCCGAGATCAGCGGGTCGATGACGAGATAGCCGCGCTCGCCCTCGATGAAGGTGATGTTCGACAGGTCAAAGCCGCGCACCTGATAGACGCCGGGCGTCACCTCGAAGAGACCGTGCAGGGCGTTCAGCCGCGCCTGGCGCCACAGGCTGGGATTGACGGTGGGCGGGGCCTCCTCGGCCTCTTCGAAGGCGAAGGCCCCCATGTTCCAGACTACCCCGCCTGTGGCGTTCTCGACGCGGGCGTCGGGGATGGTGCCGATGAAGCCGCGCTGGGCGTCGGCGAAGTCCTGGCCGTCATCGGCTGGCAGTCCGGCGCGCAGGGCCGCGTGGGCCCGCAAGGTGGCGTCGGTGGCGTCCTTGGGTGCGGTCATGGCGTTCCCCTGGTTCGTCTTGTTATGGGCTCAGTAGTTGCTGGCGGGCTTGTCCTCGACCGCCTGGCCCCGGGCCGGGATCAGCATGTCGCGGCGGAAGGTGGCGATGATCTTGCCGTCCTGGTTCTTGCCCAGGGTGCGGATGGTGACGATGCCCTGGCCGGGCCGCGACTTGCTCTCGCGCTTGGCCAGCACCTCGCTCTCGCCATAGAGGGTGTCGCCGGCGAAGACCGGCGCGGGGAACTTCACCTCGTCCATGCCGAGATTGGCGATGGCCTTCTGCGAGCAGTCGCTGACGCTCATCCCGATCAGCAGGGCGAGCGTATAGGTCGAGACCACCAGGTTGCGGCCGAACTCCGTCTGCTTGCCGTACTCAGCGTCGAAATGCAGGGGATGGGTGTTGAGCGTAAGCAGGGTGAACAGGTGATTGTCGGCCTCGGTCACCGTCTTGCCCGGGCGGTGCTCATAGACATCGCCGACGACGAAGTCGTCATAGTAGCGGCCGAAGGTCTCCCGGTAGCGCCCCGGCGCGATCTCCTTGACGGTCTTCATCGGCTTTATCCTCTCGCCCGTTCCAGGATCCGCCGCGCGGCGCGGGCCACGGGCAGTTCGATCAGTTTTCCGTCCAAGAGGGCCGGACCGCCGGCGGCGGTGTCGAAAGCCGTGACCACCGCCTGGGCCTTGGCCAGTTCCTCGGCGCTGGGCGTGTAGGCGGCGTTGACCGGCCCGACCTGGCTGGGATGGATGCAGGCCCGGCCGGTGAAGCCCAGGCGCCGCGCGCGGTCGGTCTCGGCGAGCAACGCCTCATCTTCGCCGACGGCCGCCGGCGGGGCGTCCAGAGCCTCTACCCCGGCCCGGGCGCAGGCCGCGGCGATCTGGCTGCGGGCGAACAGCAGGGGCTCCCAACTCATCTCGCAGCCGACCTCGGCGCTGTAGTCGAAGGCGCCGAACAGGACCCCGCCCACGGCCGGGGCCGCCGCGATCTCCCAGCAGCGCATCAGACCTTCCGGCGTCTCCACCAGGGGCCAGAAGGGCCGTGCCTCGCCCAGCGCCCGCTGCAGCATGGCGAACTCCTGGGCGCCGGACGCCTTCGGGATCATGAAGAAGTCGGCCCGGGCATGGGCGGCGGCCTTCAGGTCCTCGTCGAACCAGGGGGTGGCGCGGCCATTGAGGCGCAGGCCCACCTTGACCTCGCCGGCCGGGCGGCTCGCCAGATAGTCCAGGGCCGCCGATCGCGCCGTCGCCTTGTCCGGCGGGGCGACCGCGTCCTCCAGGTCCAGGCAGACGGCGTCGGCGCCGCTGGCCAGGGCGCGGTCGAAGCGGTCGGGCCGGCTGGCCGGCGTGAACAGGAGCGAGCGGAACTGGGCCAAGCATCCTCCAGGCGGGCTTTGCGAGTCGTCGGCGCAGGATATGACACTGACCGGGCGCGGTCGGCCAGGGCGCCCCTGGCGTCAACCGGGCCTCATGCTATGGCCGAGGCTGATCGCCGCCGGCGCCGACAGGAGACGCCACCATGTACGACCTGCTCAAGGGCCTGACCGTGGTCGAGGGCTCGGCCTTCATCGCCGGCCCCACCTGCGGGCTCTATCTGGCTCAGCTGGGCGCCCAGGTGATCCGGTTCGACAATATCGGCGGGGGTCCCGACTTCCGCCGCTGGCCGCTCGCCGCCAACGGATCGAGCCTCTATTGGGAGGGGCTGAACAAGGGCAAGAAGTCGGTGGCCATCGACCTCTCCAGCCCCCAGGGCCGGGAGCTGGCCCAGCGCCTGGCCGCCGCCCCGGGGAAGGACGCCGGCCTGTTCGTCACCAACTTCCCGGTCGAGGGCTTCCTCGCCTACGACAGGCTCAAGGCCATCCGGGAAGATGTGATCTGCGTCCGCGTCATGGGCTGGGCTGATGGCGGGCCGGGCGTCGACTACACCATCAACAGCGCCGTGGGCGTGCCGTTGATGACCGGCCATCCTGACGATCCGCGGCCGGTGAACCACGTCCTGCCCGCCTGGGACCTTCTGACCGGCGCCTTTGCGGCCTTCAACCTGACGGCCTCCCTGTTGGACCGCTATCGCACCGGGCGGGGGCGGGAGATCCGCATTCCGCTCTCGGATGTGGCAGCCTCGGCCCTGGCCAATATGGGCATGACCGCCGAGATCCTGGCGGGCGAAGGCGAGCGTCCCCGCCAGGGCAACAATCTGTTTGGCGCCTTCGGCCGCGACTTCGTCACCCGCGACGGACTGCGGCTGATGGTGGTGGCGATCACGCCGCGCCAGTGGACCGGCCTGATCGAGGTGCTGGGGGTAGGGGAGGCCGTGGCCGCGGTGGAGGCCGCCCGCGGTGTCGATTTCCGCAAGGACGAAGGCGTTCGCTTCGCCCATGCCGACGTGCTGATGCCGATCTTCGAGGCTGGCTTCGCCCGGGCCGACAGCGCCGATCTGGCGCCCCGCTTCGATGAGCTGGGCGTCTGCTGGGGGCCTTACCAGACCCTGAGATCGGAAGAGCACACGTCTGAACTCCAGTCACGTCGTAATCTCGTATGCCGTCTTCTGCTTGAAAAAAAAAAAAAACCGAGCCTCCTCACACTACGACGAACCCGCTCCTCCAACCTCTCTCCGTCCCCCTC
>CALEOQ010000043.1 GCA_937910255.1 uncultured Caulobacteraceae bacterium
GGCGGCTTCTCCGGCGGCACCGCCGCCAGCCTCAAGGCGACCATGGCGGCGCTGTCCAAGGACCCCAGCCTGCTGGCCCTGATGATCGATCCCTTCGCCCTGACGCCGGGCTTCAAAGGCCCCGAACAGCCCCGGGGCGACAAGGTGGAGGAGGATACCGACCTGGGGGCCACAGTCGGCCCCTTCGTCATGGCGGCCATCAACACCCGCAACGTTCACCGCTCCAACCTGCTGACGGGCCACGCCTATGGCGAGGACCTGGTCTATGACGAGATGGTGGTGGTTGACCCCAACGCCCCGCCGGCCCCGGCGCTCGGCGCCGAGGGCGGCCCGAAGCCCGGGGAAGGCCCGAGCAAGGAAGAGCGGGAGACCGGCTTCTTCGACGTCCTGTTCATCGGACTCGGCGACGGCGGCGAGCAGATGCGCGTGGCGGTCACCGGCGACAAGGATCCCGGCTATGGCTGCACATCCAAGATGATCGGGGAGGCGGCCATCTGCCTGATCAACGAGGCCCTGGACACGCCGGGCGGCGTCTGGACGCCAGGCGCGGCCATGGGAATGAAGCTGGTGGAGCGCCTGCGCGCCAATGCGGGCATGACCTTCGAGGTGGAGACCTAGGGGCGACCCACCGCGTCGCGGCGGCGGGCCGCAGGCGATCCTGGTTGATTTTACGACGTAAATGTAACAGTGAGGGAGTCACACCCCTTGCCGATCAACCGTCCTGCGAGCCCGATGCCCCGCATCCTTTCCGAGTCCGACGTCGCCGACTTCCGTGACCGGCTGTGCGAGGTGGCCGAGCAGCTGTTCGCCGAAAAGGGGCCGGAGGCGGTGACCATGCGCCAGCTGGCCTCGGCGCTGGGGGTCAGCCCCATGACCCCCTATCGTTATTTCAAGGACAAGGACGACATCCTGGCCGCCGTGCGTACGGCCGGCTTCGACCGGTTCGCCGAGGCGCTGGAGGCGGCCTACGCCCAGCCGGGCGACGCCCGGGCCAAGGGGGCGGCGGTGGGCGAGGCCTATGTCACCTTCGCCTTCGAACATCCCCAGACCTACAAGCTGATGTTCGACATGTATCAGCCCAATGAGGTCGACTATCCGGACCTGGCCCGCGCAGCCGGCCGGGCGCGCCAGACCATGAGCCAGTATGTGCGCAGCCTGGTGGAGACCGGCCATCTGGCCGGCGACCCGGTGCGGATCGGCGAGATGTTCTGGGCCTCGACCCATGGCTGCATCGTGCTGGAAATGGTCGGCAAGCTGCCGACAGGCGGGGCCCGCAGGCTGATCGCCGAGGTGATCCCCGCCATATCGCGCGGTCTGCGCCCCACCGGCTGATCGGCCTTGACGCGCCTCGGGTCAAGCCGGGCACCTTCAGCCAAACTCAAGCTGGAGAGGGCGCGCCATGAGCCAGGTTCAACCGTTCGAGGTTCAGTGGGACGAGGCGAAGGTGGCCGCGGTCCTGGGCCAGGTGGCCGACTATGCGTGGCCGCCGATCCCGGAGGTTGCTGACGGCTGGGCCTATGGCTGCGACGGCGCCTGGCTGCGGGGCCTCTGCGAGCACTGGACGGGCGTCTATGACTGGCGCGCCGCCGTGGCCGAGCTCAACCGCTTCCCGCAGTTCACCGCCCGGGTGGAGGATTTCGATCTGCACTTCGTCCATGTGGTGGGGGAGGCCGGCGGCAAGCGCCCGTTGCTGATGTCCCACGGCTGGCCCGGCTCGCACTATGAGTTCTGGGGGGTGATCGAGAAGCTGGCCTTCCCGTCGCGGTTCGGCGGCGACCCGGCCGACGCCTTCGACCTGGTCATCCCCTCCCTGCCCGGCTTCGGCTTCTCGTCCAAGCCGTCGCGCCCCATGGGCCAGCGCAGCACGGCGCGGCTGTTCAACACCCTGATGACCGACGTGCTGGGCTATTCGACCTATCTGGCCCAGGGCGGCGACTGGGGGTCGATGATCACCTCGTGGCTGGGGCTCGATCACGCGGCCCACGCCCGGGCGATCCACCTGAACATGATGGCCTTCCGTGCGCCCGGCGGTCCGCAGACCCCGGAAGAGACCGCCTGGATGACCCGCCAGGCCGGCATGATGGATGTGATGGGGGCCTATTTCCGGCTGCAGGCCTCCAAGCCCCAGTCCCTGGCCTGGCTGGGCGCCTCGAACCCGGTGGGCCAGGCCGCCTGGATCTCCGAGCGCTTCCACGACTGGTCGGACCTGCGGACCAAGCCCTTTGAGGCCGTCTATTCCAAGGACCAGCTGCTCACCAACATCATGCTCTATGTGATGACCGACAGCTTCGCCACCGGCGCCTGGTACTATCGCGGCATGCTGGAGGAGGGCGGAATCGCCCTGCAGCCGGGCCAGCGGTGCGAAACGCCCACCGCCTTCGCCAACTTCCCAGGCGAAGCCCTCTACCCCGCCCCGCCCCGATCCTTCGCCGACCGCGGCTACAACATCGTGCGCTGGACCGACATGCCGAGCGGCGGCCATTTCGCCGCCATGGAGGAGCCCGATCTCTTTGTGGACGATGTGAAGGCCTGGGGTAGAACGGCGGGATGAGCCCCCGCTACGACTTCGCCTCCGACAACACCGCCCCGGCCGCGCCCGAGGCTATGGCCGCCCTGAACGCCGCCAATTCCGGCTTCGCCGCGAGCTATGGGGCGGACGCCAACACCGCCCGGGCGGCCGATCTGATCCGGGAGATGCTGGACGCCGACGCAGAGGTCCGCTTCGTCACCTCGGGCACGGCGGCCAATTCCATCTGCCTGGCGGCCCTGGCCCGGCCCTTCGAAGGCGTCCTGGCCCATCGGGACTCCCATGTGGCCACGGACGAGACCGGCGCGCCGGGCTTCTTCGGCCACGGACTGGCGATCCAGGGCCTGGACGGCGCCTCGGGCCGCATCGACCCGCAGGCCCTGGAGGCCGCCCTGGCGCGGCCCGAAAGCGCCCACGCCCAGCCGCCGGCGGCCCTGTCCCTGACCAACGCCACGGAGTACGGCACGGTCTATTCGGCCGAGGCCCTGGCCGCCCTGACCCGGCCGGTGCGCGAGCGCGGCTATGGCGTTCACCTGGACGGGGCGCGGCTGGCCAACGCTGCGGCCGCCGGCTTTGACCTCAAGTCCATTGCGGGCCTCGGGGTCGATCTGCTGGTGATCGGCGGGACCAAGGCCGGCATGACGCCGGCCGAAGCCATCGTCATCTTCCGCAAGGATCTCGTCCGCCGCTTCGACGCCCGGCTGAAACAGTCGGGCCAGCTGCCGTCCAAGAGCCGCTTCTACGCCGCGCCCTTCGTGGGCATGCTGGAGAGCGGCGCCTTCGTGGATCGCGCCGTGCACGCCAACGCCATGGCCCGGCGCCTGGCCGAGCTCATGCCCCTGCCCCTGCGCCATCCGGTGGAGGCCAACGCCGTCTTCGTGGAGATGGACGAGGCGACCCTGAAGCGCCTGCACGCCAGCGGCTGGTTCGTCTATCGCTTCATCGACGGCTCGGTGCGCTTCATGTGCTCCTGGGCCACGACGCCGGAGGCCATCGAGGCGCTGATCGCGGCGCTCGAGGAGGTCTTGCCCTAAGCCCCCTCGTCCGCCGCCAGCCAGGCCAGGATGTCGGGCCAGTGCTTGTGGGGCAGAAAGTGGCCGACCCCCGGCATGACCCGGATCTCGGCGCAGGGACGGCCGAGCCAGGCCAGCATATGTTCGGGCGAGCCGCCCGGGTCGTCGGCGCCATACCAGACGCTGATCGGCGCGCGCAGATCCGGCAGGTTCAGGGCGGGCGTGCTGGCGCAGAGCATCAGTTCGCGGGCCGCCCCCTTGGACCCGCGGCTCAAGCCCTCGCTCATATAGTCGTAGATGTAGGTGATCACGTCGGGGTGGCTGCGCAGATAGGCGTCGTCGCTGGGCGCCGAGGCGGCCGTGCGCACCATGGTCTCCACCTGCCGCAGCGAGA
This sequence comes from uncultured Caulobacteraceae bacterium, assembly GCA_937910255.1. Lineage (GTDB taxonomy): Bacteria > Pseudomonadota > Alphaproteobacteria > Caulobacterales > Caulobacteraceae > Phenylobacterium. The sequence goes on from CALEOQ010000043.1 coordinate 3,935, forward strand.
GCCTGCGCCTGAGCAGGGCGTAAAGCGGGCCCACCGCCCAGGCCGACCGCGCCATGCGCCGGCGCAGCAGGATGATGGGATGGCGCCGGTCGCCCTCGGTTTCTGGCTCGGCGCCGGTGAGGCGACCCGAGGCCAGCAGGAGGCGCTCGGCGCGGGGGCCCAGGGCGTCGGCATAGGCCAGGGCGAACGCCACGCCATTCATGAACGCCGCCACCCGCACCCGTTCCAGGCCCAGGGCGTTCGTCAGATCGACGAGATCCTCGGCGATGGCGGCGAAGCTGAGCTCCGGCCGGGGATCGGAACGGCCTGTGCCCGGGCGTTCGGCGCAGACGATGTGGAGGCCCAGGTCGCGGGCGAGCTGATCGGTGCCCCGGGGCAGCAGGCTTGATCCCAGGCCTTGGTGGACCATCATGCAGGCCTGACCGGCCGGGTCCCCATAGACCCGGTAGGCCAGGGCCCGGCCGTCGGGCAGGCGATGGGTCAGGACCGGCGGCGCAGCGGCCCGGGCGCCGGCCTCGGTGGCCGCAACCGTGGACGGTGCGGCCGGCTGCAGGGACGACGACAGGGCGCCGAGCTGGGCGAGCGCCCGGACCAGATCGCTCTGGCGGTTCAGGCCCATCTTCTCAAACACCGCCCGCAGCTGGTTGCGCACCGTGTTGAGCGAAACGTTCAGATCCTCGGCCGATTCCTTCAGGGTCAGGCCGTCCTTGAGCCGCGCCGCCAGTCGGGTCTCGGCCGGGGTCAGGCCGAAGCTCTCGCGGATCGTGCGCCAGAGATGCTCGAGATCGGAAGAGCGCGTGTAGGGAAAGAGTGTAGATCTCGGGGGTCGCCCTATCCTTAAAAAAACAAAAACACCACACCACCCCAGCCAACCACGCCCCGCCGCCCCTGCACCACCGACAC
>CALEOQ010000044.1 GCA_937910255.1 uncultured Caulobacteraceae bacterium
GGGGGGGGGCGGGGGGGGGGGGGCCGGGGACGGTGGCGGCAGGGGGGTGTGGGGGGGGGGGCGGGGGCGCGGCGCGGGGTTGCGCGGGCGGACGCGGGGGGGGGGGGGGCGGGTGGCCAGGAAGGCGGGCGGCGGGGCAGGCCGGACCGGAGGAGCCGGCGGGGTGGCGTCCAAATCGGGCGCGCCGCCGAAAACCGCCTGGGTCGTCTCCCCCTCCAGCGGCAGGAAGTCGTAGGGGCCGGCCAGCCCGGCGACCGCGCGGATGCGGCCGGGATCGACGCCGGCCGTGCGCAGATAGGTCTCGTCTAGACCCAGCATGATGGCGTTATAGGCCCCGGCCGAATGGCCGATCAGGACGATCTTCTGCGCATCGCCGCCATAGCGGGCGGCATTCTCCACCGCCCAGGCCACGGCGAGCGCACCATCGGTCAGAAAGTCCGGATAGGTGACCTCGGGATAGAGGCGGTAGTCCGGGGCAAGGGCCAGGAAACCCTCGGCCGCCAGGGCCCGGCCGACCCAGCCATAGTCCTGCCGTCGCCCGTCGGTCCAGGAGCCCCCATAGAAGAAGATCGCCACCGGCGCCGCCTCCGCCCCGCCAGCCGGCGCATAGACGTCGAGCCTCTGGCGGGGCTCTGAACCATAGGCCAGGCCTTGCCCCTCGCGGCTGGCCGGGTCCTTGGGCGTCAGGGTGGCGAAGGCGGTCAAGGGCGAGCAGGCGCAGAGGGTGAGCGCCAGGCCGAGGACGGCGAGGACGGGAGCCAGGGGCGGGAGGGACATGGGCGGACTTAGACTCCGGGTTCGGCTTGACGCGAGCCTGCGCGCCCGGCGGTATGGCGGACAAGCAGGACATACAAGAACGCTACGAAGGGACGAAACGAATGGACGGCGGCTTTTCCTCAAATGGTCTTGAGGCCATCGGGCCAGCGCTCCAGGGCGTGGTGGACGCTGGCGACCTGTCGGGCTTCGTCACCCTGGTCTGGCGCAAGGGCGAAGTGGTTCGCGTCGACACGGTGGGCCATCGCGACATCGAAGGCGGCAAGCCGATGACCCGCGACACCCTGTTCCGCATCGCCTCCATGACCAAGCCGATCACCTCGGTGGCGGCCCTGATGCTGATGGAGGAGGGCCGGCTGAAGCTGGACGACCCGATCACCCGCTGGGCGCCGGAGTTTTCCGACATGCAGGTGCTGGCCGCCCCCACCGGCCCGCTCGACGACACCGTCCCGGCCGCCCGCGACATCACCATCGAAGACCTGATGACCCACCGCGCGGGCCTGGCCTATGGCTTCACCTCCATGGGCCCGATCGCCGAGGCCCACGAAAAGGCCCTGGGGCCGGCGCTCGGCACGCCCCTTGCGCCCGATGAATGGATGAAGCGGCTGGGCGAACTTCCGCTGAGCTTCCAGCCCGGGGACCGGTTCCACTACAGCCACGCCACCGATGTGCTCGGCTTCATCATCGGCCGGATCGAGGGCAAGCCCTTCGATCAGGTCCTGCAGGACCGCGTCTTTGGCCCGCTGGGCATGAGCGACACGGCCTTCCACGTGCCGCCGGAGAAGCTGGACCGGGCGGCCAAGCTCTATCGGATCAACCCCAAGACCGACGCCATGGAGGAGGTCCCCTTCCCCTACTATCAGGCGCCGCCGGCGTTTGCGGCCGGCGGGGGCGGCCTGGTCTCCACCGCCGATGACTATCTGAAGTTCGCCCGCCTGATGCTGGGCAAGGGCGAGGTGGACGGGGTGCGCCTGCTGAAGGCCGAGACGGTGGAGATGATGACCGCCGACCGGCTGACCCCGGCCCAAAGGGAGATCCCCTTCATGGGCATCCCGTTCTGGATGGGTCAGGGCTTTGGCCTGGGAGTCTCGATGATCACCGATCCGGTGAAGCAGGCCTGGATGGGGGCGGGCAATGCCGGGGCCTTTGGCTGGCCAGGCGCCTTTGGCACCTGGTGGCAGGCCGATCCGCAGGCCGAGATGGTGCTGATCTATCTGATCCAGAACTCGATGCCGCTTGGGCCTGAGGCTGCGGCGCAGTTGGCCACCGGCCAGCGCATGGGCGGCCGCGCCGCCCTGCCGGTGTTCCAGAAGATGGTCTACGGCGCCCTCGCCGGCTGAGGCTTTAGCCCCGCCCCTCGAAGAGGCGGGGCTTGGGCCAGCTAGCCCCGGGGGGCGACGCAGATGGGCTTGCCCTGGAACATGTCGCCCAGCAGGCTGCCGTCGCGGCCGGCTTCGCGGCGCGCCGCGTAGAGGGCGTTGTTTTCGGCCGGCGCATCCTGGCCGGGGCCGCAGACGGCCACGTCGGTGCGCATGCCCTGCGGACAGCTGCAGATATCCTCGCGCTGGTCGAGGCGGCTGGCGGGCACCTTGCAGACCACCGGCAGCAGGCCGCCGCTGACATCAAGGCAGACCTGGGTCTTGGTCGGCGGGTTGGCGTGGCTCATGCCGGCGTGATCGCCATGGCCTTGAGCGTGGGCGGCGCCGGCGATCGCCAGGGCGGCGAGACCAGCCAGAAGAGAGACGCGTTTCATGTTATTATCCTCCAGACCTCCCATAAGCCACGGAAATATGGCGTGTTTCGGGCCTGCGGCTTCCCATCGGGCCGGGCCTGATGTAAGCGCCCGAGCATGAGCCTTCGTCCGCTTTTCGTCACCCAGATCTATCAGGCGAGCCTTGCCGATGAGCGGGACTTCGCCTCGTTCAACGACGAACTCGAAGACGCCGTCCAGATGCTGGCGGCCGAGGACGCCGCTGGTCGCGCCTGGTGCCGCGCCAACGCCTATGGCGGCTACACCTCCTACGCCTCCCTCGACGACCTGCCCCAGCGGGCGACGGTGTTCGGCGCGCTGAAGTCGAAGCTCGACCGCCACGCCAGGGCCTACGCCCAGGGGCTGAACCTGGATCTCGGCGCCCGCCGGCTGAAGCTCGACAGTCTGTGGGTCAATCTGCTGAAGCCAGGCGCCGGCCACAGCGGCCATATCCATCCCCACAGCGTGCTGTCGGGCACGGTCTATGTGCGCACCCCGCCCGGCGCCAGCGCGCTCAAGCTGGAAGATCCCCGCCTGCCTCTGATGATGGCCGCTCCGCCCCGCCTGGCCGATGCGCCGGAGGCCGAGCGCAGCTTCGTCTATCTGCAGCCGCAGGCCGGCACGATCCTGATGTGGGAGAGCTGGCTGCGCCACGAGGTGCCGACCAATGGCGCCAAGACTCCGCGGATCAGCATCAGCTTCAACTATGGCTGGCGGTAGAACCGCGTTCACCATCCTTGCAAGCGGGACCTTAACCGCTAAGGGCGCAGGATCTCCTGGCAGGAGACCCGCCATGGACCCGATCGCCACCGCCAGCTACGGCATGCTCGCCGCCAGTCGCCGCTTCGAAGCCTCCGCCCAGCGCACCGCGACCATGGGCGTCGAAGGCTCGACCACCAGCTACGAGCAGGAGGCGGTCGAGCAGATCACGGCCAAGCACCAGTTCAAGGCCAACCTCGCCACGGTCGAGACGGCCCGCGACATGTGGGACGCCCTGCTGGACCTGCAGGAACGCGCTTAGGGCCATCGGGCCTTCCAACGGTGACGCGCCTGTGGTGTCTAGGCGGCGATGGACCAGAGCACCGAACCGCTACCCGCTCGCCGCGACGATCGATCCCTGACCGCCCGCGCGGTGGTGCTGGGCGAGCGGATCGACACCCTGGGCCTGGAGCGCCGCGACGCGCTGTCCACCGCGCCCCTGTCCTTTCGCGTGGCCGACGGCCTGGTGGTCGTATTCCGCTATGGCGTCGTGGTGATGATCGGCCTCGATCCCCTGGCCGAGGACGACGTGATCCGCGGCGTCCTGCCCCGGGTGCATGGCCAGCACGAGGTCCGTGAGGAGGAGACCATTCAGGTCGCCGCCGGCGAGGGCGCCAGCGAAGGGGTCGAGCCCGACGGCGTGGTCCGTATCGGCTCACTCTCGCCGGACAAGCTGCTGGTGGTGGCCGACGCCGTCGCCAAGAGCGCGGCCCTGGAGCAGGACGAGATTCAGGTGGCCAAGGTGTTCGACACCATCGAGCCCTGGGCTCGCAAACTCTCCGACACCGGGCGCAGGCCCGGCGGCCGGCGCGACATGATCCGCCTGATCGGCGCCTCGCTGCTGGTGCAGCATCGGGTGGCCGAGCGCGTGGCGGTGCGCGAAAAACCCGACATCCTGTGGGACCGGCCGGACCTGGAACGGCTCTATGCCCGTCTGGAGGACGAGTACGAACTGGTGGAGCGGGCCGAGACCCTGGGCCGCAAGCTCGACCTGATCGGCGAGACGGCCACGGTGATGACCGACCTGATCGACACCGAACGCTCCCTGCGCCTGGAGGCGATCATCGTCGCCCTGATCCTGTTCGAGATCGTCATCACCCTCTACCAGATGGCCAGGGGCATCCACTAAGCGTCGCGCTTCAACCCGTCCCAAAGAGGATCGGCCCTGATCTGGTCGATGTCGCCCCAGCCGTCGCCAACAAGGCGCAGGGGCGAGGCTTCGAGCCACAGATAACCACCGCCGCTGGCATTGGGCGACTTGGCCTCCTGGCCGATCGTTACGCCCTGCAAGGCTGCGGTCAGCAACTGGCCGACGCCCCCATGGGACACCACGACGGTGAGGCCAGGCTGGGCCTCGCCTTCGACCCGCGCCATCGCCGCACAGATCCGCGCCTGGGCAGCCCGGGCGGTTTCCCAGCCGAGCACGCTGATGTCTGGATGGGCGAAGAACTCGGCCACCACCTCCCAAAACCGCGGCGGCGCGATGTAGCCGGTGGCCGACCGGTCGTTCTCGCCCAGCCTGGCCTCCACGTGATGGGGCGCCTGTAGCCGCGCCGAGAGG
>CALEOQ010000045.1 GCA_937910255.1 uncultured Caulobacteraceae bacterium
TGTCGCTACACTCCTCTTCTTTCTTCTTTTCTTTTTTTTTTCAAGCAGAAGACGGCATACGAGATTACGACGTGACTGGAGTTCAGACGTGTGCTCTTCCGATCTTGCTGCCCGGTCCCACCTTCATGCCCCTGTGGACCGCGCTCGCCACCGGCCTCTTTTTCGTCAGCTTCCTCTTCAAGCTCTATCCTGTCTCCGCCCTGGCCTTCGTGCTGATCGTCGCCTGTGTCTGGCGCTGGATGTGGGACTCCGGTTTGAGGCAGGACGCAGAGCCCGTCGCCATCGGGCGCGGCCAGACGGCGCCGCTTCACGCCACCACCGCCGATCCGCCCACCCTTTGGGGCATGGTCTTCACCCTGATGGCCAATGGCGTGCTCTTTGGCGCGCTGGTGTTCGGCTATCTCTTCCTCTGGGTGGTGGCGCCGAACTGGCCGCCGCCGGACCTTTTGATCCGCGAACCCGTCACGCCGCTCCTGCTGATCGCGGCCGTGGCCTGCGGCCTCTGGGCAATCCGCCGGGCTGAGCGCGCCAACGCCCGCGGCGCGGCAGGGACCAGCCAGAGCGCCCTGCTGGTTTCCGGCCTGTCGGGTCTGCTCGTCACTGCGGCCGCCCTGGCGGTCCCCCTGTTCACCGCGCCGTCGCCGACGGCCCACGCCTATGGGGCGGCGGTGACCTTCATCAGCGGCTATATGGCCTTCCATGGCCTGATCGCCGCCCTGCTGAGCGCCTATGCCTTGGCGCGCGCCCGGCGGGGCTGGGTGTCGGCCCAGCGGCGCGTGGAGTTCGCGACCCTTCGCCTCTGGTGGCTCTATCTCGCCGCCGTCGTGGGGATCAGTCTCGCCCTCCTGCATGGCCCGGTCTGGCTGTCATGACCCCGCCCGCCCACAGCTTCTGGCGTCTCGTCCTCCTGGTGGCCGCCTTCCTGATCTGGAGCCTCGCCTTCATCGCCCTCTATGGGGTCCATGGCGTGGCCTGCGCGGCGGGCTGGGCCAGCGTCCAGGATCCCTGGCCCCTGCGCCTGGCGCTGCTCGGCGTCTGGGCCATCATGACCGCGGGCGCCGCGGCCTTCGCCGCCTGGACCTGGAAACGACCCATCGATGACCAGCCGACCACGCGCTTTCTGAGAAACGCCACCCTCGCCGTCGCCGTCATCGGCGTCGTGGCCACCGCCTGGCTCGGCGCGCCGCTGTTCCTGGTGCGGGTCTGCGCCTGAGGGAACCTTCACTGCGGCGGGCCGTTGGCCTGGGGCAGCAGAAATTCTGAAGGAGGCGAGCATGCCCGCAGCCCGTGGCCCGGCCATCTGGGGCGTCATGGCCCTAGGTGTCATCTTCGCGCTCATCGGTCTCGTGCTCGCCGGTGGCGGCGTCTGGCTCCTCGCCCTGGGCGGCTCGCCCTACTACCTCCTGGCCGGCCTGGGTCTGTTGGCTTCGGGCTTCTTCCTGTTCCGGCGAGACCTCACCGGCGTCTGGATCTATGTGGCCGTTTGGGTCGCCACGCTGATCTGGGCCTTCTGGGAGGTCGGGCTCAATGGCTGGGCGCTGCTGCCCCGGCTCTTCGCCCCCTCCGTGCTTCTCGTGCTGGCCCTTCTGGCGATCTGGCCCCTTAGGCCTCAGAGGCAGGGCCGCACCTTCGCCCTGGGCGGCCTCGCCGCCTTCGCCGTCCTCGCGATCATCGGCGGCGTCGTGATCGGCTTCGCCAATCGTCCCGACGCCGCCCGGCCCCTGCCGCAACAGACCGCCGCGGCCATGGGGGAGCCCTCGCTGTTCGATGTCGGCGCCGACTGGCCCGCCTATGGCGGCACCTATAGCAGCCGCCGTTACTCGCCTCTGGCACAGATCACACCCGCCAATGTCGATCAATTGGAGCGCGCCTGGGTCTTCGAGACCGGCGACCTCCCCGCCCCAGGCGCCGAGAACAAGTACGGCGCCGAAACCACGCCGTTGAAGATCGGCAACACGCTCTATCTCTGCTCGGCGACCAATGTGCTGTTCGCGCTGGACGCCCGCACCGGACAGCCGATCTGGCGTCACGATCCCGGCGTCAGCGACGACTGGATTCCCTACACGGCCGCCTGCCGCGGGGTGGTCTACTACGCCACGCCCGAGGCCGATCCGGCCTCGGCGTGCGCCACCCGCATAATCGAGGGCACGCTGGACGGCCGTCTCATCGCCGTCGACGCCCGCACCGGCGCGCCCTGCACGGACTTCGGCCAGAACGGCCAGGCCGACATCAAGGTCGGCATGGGCGACGTGGTCCCCGGCATGGTCTCGATCACATCCCCGCCAGTCGTCGTGCAAGGCGTCATCGTCACGGGCCATCAGGTTCTCGATGGCCAGAAGCTGAGCGCTCCCTCCGGCGTGATTCAGGGCTTTGACGCCGTGACCGGCGAGCATCGCTGGGCCTGGGACATGACGCGGCCCGACCTCACCGGACGTCCCGCCGACGGCGACACCTTCACCCGTGGCACCCCAAACATGTGGACGATCGCCACCGGCGACGAAGACCTGGGCCTGGTCTATCTGCCCATGGGCAATGCTGCGGTGGACTATTGGTCAGGTGATCGCACCGCCGCTGAAAACGCCTACTCGACCTCAGTGGTGGCCCTGGACGTCAACACCGGCCGGCCCGCCTGGTCGTTCCAGACGGTGCGGATGGACGTGTGGGACTATGATCTGGGCTCCCAGGGGACCCTGGTGGACTTTCCCACCGCGGGCGGCGTCGTGCCGGCCCTCATCCTGCCCAGCAAGCAGGGCGACCTCTATGTGCTGGACCGTCGGACCGGCCGGCCCCTGACGCCGGTCGAGAATCGGCCGGCCCCGATCGGCGGCGTGGAGCCGGCCCAGCGCGCCGAAACCCAGCC
>CALEOQ010000046.1 GCA_937910255.1 uncultured Caulobacteraceae bacterium
TTTCTGTGTTTCTATGTGTTGTTTTTTTTTGCAAGCAGAGGGCGGCATACGAGCTTACGACGTGACTGGAGTTCAGACGTGTGCTCTTCCGATCTACGCATCCAGCCCTCGGGATCGGGGGCGCGGGCCAGCGCCCCGTCGCAGGTGAAGGTGAACTGGCACCCGGTGGTGCGCTCGGACCCCTGGAACACCACGCCGCAGACCGAGGCCGGATAGGCCGGATGGCGCACGCGGTTCAGCACCACCTGGGCCACGGCCCGCTGGCCCTCGACGGACTCGTAGCGGGCTTCGTAATAGATGGCGGCGGCCAGGCAATCGAGGGCGCGGGCCTGGTGCGAGGCGCCGCCGGAAATGCGGAAGGGCCGGGCGGCCGGATTGGGCAGGGTCGAGGTCGGATTGGACGCGTTCCACAGCCGCGCCTCAGCCTCGTCCATATCCTGCAGGCGCAGGACTGCGGGCTCGGGCGCGCCGTCCAGGCCTTCCATGACGCCGGTCGCGCGATTGATATGGCCGAAGGCCAGGGAGACGGGGGTCGGCGCGAACCGGTCGGCCACGCTCAGCATGGCCGGGTCCATGGCGCCAGTCAGGCGGGCGAAGGCCACGGCGTCCATCTGGCCCGAGGTCAGCTTGGCCACCCGCAGTTCGGGGCGTTCCTGGCCGATATAGGGCGCGGCCATAGCCAGGCCGCCCGCCAGCAAAGCTACCAGGAAGACCTGGAAACCCGCCAGATAATGGTGATGCTCGATGTCGAATACGCGACGTAACTTCAGCACGCTCAGCTCCCTGACGCGCCCGCCCCCGTCGCCGTCACCCCATAGGACCAAAGCTACCTGGACGCGAGTCCCAAAATGAACCGGGTTCGCTCGGATAGACCTATTTTCGGCGACGACGCAGGCAGCAGGCGCCTCACGCCAGCAAATGCGGCGCCGCGAAAGACAGGTCGCCTTACAGCGCGTCGCCCCAGTCCAGGCGCCTGGCCTTCGCAAAGGCCGGCTTGTCGCGGCGCGGCACGAAGCGGTGTTCCAGGGCGCCGGTCTCGACGCAGAGCTTCAGGTCGATTCCGGGCTTGGCCTGCCGCGGGGGGCTGAGCACCCGGGCGGCGAAGGGCGCGATCGTGACGCTCGGCCGGGCCGCGGCGAGCCAGATGAACTTCTCGTCCTCGAACGGGACCTCCGCGCCCTTGGCCAGGCGGTGATCGCGCGAGCGCGGCAGGCGCTGGACGAAGTGGCACCAGTCGGGCGCGACGAGCGGGCAGGTCCGGGCGTGGGGGCAGGGCCCGGCCAGACGCGCCCCGGCCTCGATCAGCTGGGTGCGGGCGGCCAGGATGCGCTGATAGCCGGCCGGCGTGCCGGGCTCCACCAGGACGAGCAGTCCCTCGCAGGCCGCCCAAAGCCGGTCCACCAGGCCGCCTTGCGCCGGCTGGGGGATCTCGGCCAGGACGTAGGAGGCGACCACAAGCTCGGCCTGCGGCCAGGCCTCGGCCTGGACCGCCGTCAGATTGGCGCGCCGCCGTTCGGCGCCAGCCAGCACCGGGGGGCCGGCCTCGGCCAGGATGCGGGCGAGGTCCAGGAAGGGTCCGCTTTCGTCCAGCAACAGGGCCGCCTCGATCTGCGGCCAGACCTCCAGGGCCGCCCAGCTGGCCGTGCCGGGGCCAGCCCCGGCGTCCAGCACGGTTGCGGGCGCAAAGTCCGGACAGGCCTCGGCCGCGGCGGAGAAGGCGGCCATGTCGGCGGCGTAGGTGGCCGGCAGGCGGGCCAGCGCATAGGCCAGCGCATCGTCCGGGGTCAGCACCACCCCTGACGAGCCGCCCCCGCCGCGATAGGCGGCCGAGACCCGGGTCGCCCGCTCGGCCAGGTCGCGGCGCGACACGCCCTCTAGCCGGGCTTCGATGGCCCCGCGCAGGGGGCCGGGAAGGTCGGGGCTCAAACCGCGACGCGATTCTGCACGAGGTCGTCCACCACCCCGGGCTCGGCGAGCGTCGAGGTGTCGCCCAGCTGGTCGGTCTGGTTCTCGGCGATCTTGCGCAGGATGCGGCGCATGATCTTGCCCGAGCGGGTCTTGGGCAGGGACGGGGCGAACTGCAGGGCGTCGAGGGCCGCAAAGGCGCCGATCTCCCGCCGGACCCAGCCCTTGATGTCAGCGGCCAGGATGTCGGTCATCTGCACATCGGCCTTCAGGGTGACGAAGGCGTAGATGCCCTGGCCCTTGATGTCGTGGGGATAGCCGACCACGGCGGCCTCGGCCACGGCCTCATGACCCACCAGGGCGCTCTCGATCTCGGCGGTGCCCAGGCGGTGGCCCGAGACGTTGATCACGTCATCCACCCGGCCGGTGATCCAGTAATAGCCGTCGGCGTCCCTGCGGCAGCCGTCGCCGGTGAAGTACTTGCCGGGATAGGTGGTGAAATAGGTCTGGATGAAGCGCTCATGGTCCCCATAGACCGTGCGCATCTGGCCGGGCCAGGAGTCGGTGAGGCACAGATTGCCGCTGGTCGCGCCGTCGAGCACCTTGCCCTCAGCGTCCACCAGCTGGAACTTCACCCCCGGAAGCGGCTTGGCGCAGGAGCCGGGCTTGGCCGGGGTGGCGCCCGGCAGGGGCGTGGCCAGGCAGGCGCCGGTCTCGGTCTGCCAATAGGTGTCGACGATGGGGCAGCGGCCGTCGCCCACCACCCGGTGGTACCAGAGCCAGGCCTCGGGATTGATCGGCTCGCCCACCGTGAGATCGGAAGAGCGTCGTGTAGGGAAAGAGTGTAGATCTCGGTGGTCGCCGGATCATTAAAAAAACAACACAGCACCACACGTGACCGCGGACCTACGCCACCACTGCGTCCAGACCGCAGAGTCACCCAGGCTCCAACGCC
>CALEOQ010000047.1 GCA_937910255.1 uncultured Caulobacteraceae bacterium
GTGGGGCGAGGCGGGCCGTTCCCGCTGCGCGGCGGGCGGCGTGCTCGCCGGGCGCGCCGTCCGCGCCCACCGGTCGGACGCGGTCGACAGCCACGGCCACCGACAGGCGCTGGACCTTGCCAGGCTCGTTGACCTCGGTGCGGACGGTCTTGGAGATTTCGTAGTTGGTGGTGGATTCCGTGCGGCCGCTGGCCGAGGCCAGGGCGCCGGCCTCAGGTCCGCCCAGGCCGCCGGGAATGTTGGCGTCGGCGGTCACCATGCCGTTGTTGTTGGCCTCATTCTCGTTGGCGCTTTCTTCCACCGTCTGCTCGGAGCGCACCACCTGACCGTCGGGGTCATAGGTCTCCTCCTGCAGCGTCACCCGGGCCAGATCGAGTTCGGCGGTGACGTTCACCCGCGCCTTGCCGGGGCCGACGACGCTTTCCACCAGGGCCTTGACGGTCTTGGCGATGCGCTGCTCGACCTCGCTCTTGCGGCTGTCGGCCATTTCGCCCGCGAAGCTCTCGCCTCCGGCCGACAGGGTCTTGCCGTGCTGATCGACGACGGTGACCCGGGCGGGCGTCATGCGGGGCACCGCGCCGGCCACCAGGTTCTGCACGGCGCGCACCTGTTCCGGGGTCGGCGCGCGGCCGCCGACGCCCATGGTGATCGAGGCCGACGGCTCCTCGGCCGCCTCTTCAAACAGCTGGCGCTTGGGCAGGACCAGGTGGACGCGGGCCGAGGTGACGCCGTCCAGGCTGCGAATGGTGCGGGCCAGTTCCCCTTCCAGGGCGCGCTGGCGGTTCAGCTGCTGGACGAAGTCGGTCTGGCCGAGCGCGTTGGAGTCATCGAAGATCTCGTAGCCCACCGAGCCCGCCGTCGGCAGCCCCTGGCTCGACAGCAGCAGTCGGGTGGAGGCCACCTCGTCGCGGTTGACCAGGATGGTGGAGCCGTCGCCCTTGACCTCGTACTTCACCCCCGCCTGTTCCAGGGCCTGGGTGATGGAGCCGGCCTCGCGCATGTCGAGATTGGAATAGAGCAGGGCCTTGGGCTGGCCCAGATTCATGGTCAGGGCGATCAGGGCGGCGGCCACGCCGGCGCCGATCCCGAGAATGGCCGCCAGACGGCCAATCCCGAATCTCTGCAGGGCCCCAACAAACTGGTTCAAGGCGCGTCCCACCCCAAAACGGTGCGGAGGGCGCCCAAACTGCGCCGCCCGCTAGGCAGGATTTACCCAGTCGATGGTAAACGCGGCGTTTAAGAGTGCGGCTCGCGAGGCTTAACGGCGGAAATCGGTGCAGGGCGCAATGTCGCACCCGCCTCCCCGGACTCCCGGAGCTAGCTGCTCCAGGGGGTCAGGGCGCCCCAGTGGAACAGCACCGTGGCGAAGGCGGCATAGATCAGGGTCGTGGCCGTGAAGCCGACCTTGCGGAGCACCGGCCAGCTGTCCAGGCGGCGGCCGCCGCGCCAGATGCTGATCAGGGACGCCAGGGTGGCGATGGTCAGGGCCGAGGCCACCAGGGCGCAGGCCGAGGCCAGGATCAGGCGTACGCCGGGCCAGGTGTAGACCACCTTGGCGGTGTCGCCGGCGCCCGAGACCCAGGACACAAAGAGACCGATGGCCAGGAGCCAGAGGACCGCCTGGATCGTCTGGATCAGGCTGGCCTGGCTCTGAATCTGGGTCTGGCGCAGATCGCGTCGGTTGCGCAGGGCCAGACCCACCAGGGTGGACACCGCGGCGATCATGCTGAGCGCCGCCAGCCAGGCCAGCACCTGCGGCTGGCTCCAGAGGCCGACCCGCTGGAAGCGGGCGTCATTGAACGTGCTGCGGAAGCTGTGAGCCTTGCCGTTCTCGATGGCGAAGGCCATGCGCTGAGAGCCGGTGGTGGAGACGAAACGCCCCGCGGCCGGATCGCCGTCGGGGACCCAGGTCTGGGTTCCCGTGAGGCCGCTGGTGATGAGCCGTCCGTCAGATGTCACCTGGACGCTCACCCCAGCCAGGATGAAGCCCACAAAGCGCTCCAGGCCCACATAGGCCCGGCGGGTCCCGAGGAAATGGCCGTTGTACAGGGCGCCCAGCCGCGCCAGCTCCGGTGTTCCTTGCGGCGCGGGGGCTGCGTCTGGGCCGAAGAACTGACCGACTACCGCCCCGGGAAGGCGGGCGGCTAGCTCGGCGCCGTTCTCGGTGTTGACGCTGACGAAGACGCCCAGATCCAGCTCGGGAACCACCACCATGTTGGAGGTGAAGGACAGGGTGCCGCCGGCGTGTCCATAACCTTTGCGGTCGCCGGGCAGGGCATAGGCGATGAAGCCGTGAGGCCAGTCGTTGACCCCGGCCTGGTTGGGGCGCAGCGGCGTGCGGAAGGCACGCGCGGTGGCCGGGCTGAAGATACGGCTCTCGCCATAGGCGCCGTCGTCCAGCAGGACGATCATGTACCGGGCCATGTCGGCGGCCGTCGATGAGGCCGAGCCTGCGGGCGCCAGGTGGCCGAGATATTCGAAAGGCCGGGCCTCGAAACCCTGTGCCGGCGTCCAGTGGAACCCCTCCGAGACGTCCTGCGCCAGGACCTGGGGCATGGGGGCGGGGATGCCCGCCCGCGGCGGATGGGGTTCGCGGAAGGTCGTGCGGGTCATGCCCAGCGGTCGGGTGATCCTCGTCTCGACCAACGCTTCGAACGGCTGGCCCGTCACATAGGTCAGGGCCTGGCCGGCCAGGCCGACGCCGTAGTTGGAGTAGGTCGGGAAGAGACCGGGTTCGCGCACCCGGCGGGGACGCTCCTGGCGCAGATACTGCGCGATCGGCCGCTCGCGGTTGAAGTCGCGCTCCATCAGCTGGCCCAGGGTGCGGTCCTCGAAACCCGCCGAATGGTCCATAAGGTGGGCCACCTCCACCGGCTGGGCGAAGCCCTGGTCACGGATCTGCAGCGCCTCCGGCAGGTAGAGATTGACCGGGGCGTCGATGCGGATGCGTCCAGCCTGGATCTCGTTCATCAACAGGATCCAGGTGAAGGTCTTG
>CALEOQ010000048.1 GCA_937910255.1 uncultured Caulobacteraceae bacterium
GTGAATGAAAGTAAGCCTGTCTTTCTATAATTATATGTGGTTTTTTTTTTTCTTTTTTTCTTTTTTTCTTTTTTTCTTTCTTTTTTTTTTTTTCAAGCAGAAGACGGCATACGAGATTACGACGTGACTGGAGTTCAGACGTGTGCTCTTCCGATCTCAGAGCTATCGAGCACCCCAAGGCCTTCCTCCTGAGGATCGCGGTCAATGCGGGCGTCGATCGACAGCGTTACGTCCAGCGCCGCTCGGGCGCTGGACTGGCGCTCGCTCACGAGGATCCCGATGACGCCGTTGATTATGACGACCTGTTGATCATCAAGGAGGCCATCCTCGGTCTCCCGCCGATCTTGCGCGATGTGTTCGTCCTCAGTCGGTTTGAGGGCCTGACCTATGGTGAAATCGCCGAACGTCTCGGCATCTCGGTCAAGACTGTTGAATGGCGCATGTCGCGGGCCATCGCCCTCTGCGCAGCGAGGCTTGCTGAGCGCTAGGTTCGCCCCTTCGCGTTGCATAGGACCAGCACAAGACGCGCCTTCGGCCCTCCAAGCCTTGGTGAGGCCTTCTGAGACCAGGATTTCGTCATGGTTGGCGCCATCCGGTCGTCGGGGCAGACCCACTTGCATCGAAGGCCCCGATCAGGGCGGCCGCCGGCGACGACGGTCAAGGCGCCGAGCTTGGCGACGCTCATTTGCGCAGGCCTCTCCTGGGTTGGCTGAACCGCCGCCGGCCCAGGCTGTGCGGGCCTAGGCTCGGCGCGGCCCTCATGACCGCGTCCAGGGAATGCGCGAGGCGATCCTCACGCCGGTCACGTCCATCTGGCAGCTATAGACCATCACCTCGACACCGGCCTCGGCGGCGCGCTCAAGGCCTGCGGCGAATTTCGGATCAAGGTCATGGCAGGCGCTGAAGGCGAGGCAGTCGCTCCGCTGGACGACAAAGAGAACGACCGCCCGGTCCCCGGCGGCGGCCATCGCCTCTAGCTCATGAAGATGTTTGGTCGAGCGAGCGGCCACGCAATCGGGAAACTCCGCCAGGCCAGGCTCGCGCATCAAGTGGCAGTTCTTCACCTCAAGCCAGGCCCGTTGGTGGGGCGCGATCCGCACCTCAGGCCGGTCGGACCCGCCTGTCAGATGTGAGGGCCCAGAGCCCTCCAAGAGGAAGTCGATCCGGCTGGCGACCCCATACCTCACCTCGCGACGACAGACCTCGTAGCCGCTGAGCTCGGCGATGGCGTCCGCCGCCAGCGCCTCAGCCACGATCCGGTTGGGATGCATGGTGTTCACCCCGACCAGGCCGCCATCGACCTCAACAAGCTCCAGGGTGTGAGCCAGCTTACGTTTTGGGTCAGGGGAGACGGAGACCCACACGGGCAAGCCCGGCATGTTGAGGCCCAACATGGCGCCGGGGTTGGGACAGTGGGCCGTGATCCTGCGGCCATCATCGAGTTCGATATCAGCCAGGAAGCGCTTGTAGCGCGCCAGGAGGATTCCGCGCTGAAGTGGGGAAACGAAGTTCATCGCGCCTTAGGGTCCTTTCGCACAGCGTCCTCGATCGCCGGGCGGCGCCTCTAGCATGAACGCGGGCGCCCCACGCTAGCCGTAACCTTACCGATAGGCCGGGGAAACGGCGGCGAGAATGATGAGGGCCTAACGCCTCGGGTGAGGGCCAAAGACCCCGAGCCCCGCCGAGAGCGTCGGTTGGCGTTCTTGCCCTGCACAGGGGACAACATTGGCTGCCTCAGAGACCCGCGCGAAAATCCTGGTCGCGTTTTCCCAAGATGAGTACCGCCGAATTCGCCCGTTGGCCCGGCAGGCGGGCCTGTCGATCAGCATGTGGGTGGGGGCTGTCGTTCGGGCCAGAGTTTGGGCCAAGCCCACGTTCGGTGCTCCAGCTGATCTTCTGCTGGCTGAGGCGCTGACTGAGCTTCGACGAATGTCATTGACCCTGGCTCACCTTGCCCAGCAACCCCAGGAACTGGACCAGGCGAGTTGCCAGCATCAGGCAGATCGGAAGAGCACACGTCTGAACTCCAGTCACGTCGTAATCTCGTATGCCGTCTTCTGCTTGAAAAAAAAAAAAAACACCACAAACACACTCTCATACTCTCACGAGCACAAGACCACAGCTCAACCCCGCACAGACTCAGAACC
>CALEOQ010000049.1 GCA_937910255.1 uncultured Caulobacteraceae bacterium
TCCAGAGCCAGGGCCAAGCCAAGGTCGGCGTCCAGGCTGCGCTCGTGGAACTCGTCGAAGATCACGCAAGCCACGCCCGACAGGCCGGGATCGGCCAGGATCATCCGGGTGAAGACTCCCTCGGTCACCACCTCGATCCGGGTTCGGCCTGAGACCTTGGACTGCATCCGCACGCGAAAGCCGACGGTCTCGCCCACCGCCTCGCCCAAGGTTGAGGCCATACGCTCGGCCGCCGCCCGCGCGGCCAGGCGGCGGGGCTCCAGCATGATGATGCGGTCCTCGCCCCGCCATGGCGCGTCCAGCAGGGAGAGCGGCGTGACCGTGGTCTTGCCGGCGCCGGGCGGGGCGACCAGCACTGCGCGGGTCCCTGTCGTCAGGGCCTCGTTCACCGCGCCCAGAACGTCATGGATCGGCAGATGGGACGTCAAAGGGATGGCCGCCTCTGGCCCGCTCAGCTGATCAGTTGGGGAAAGAGGCCAAACAGCAGGATCAGGAACACCGCGATCGGGCACAGCCAGGCGATCAGGAACCGCCAGAGGGTCAGCAGCGGCCCGCCCGCCAGGCCGGTTTCGGCGTCCACCAGCTTGCGGTCGGCGATCCAGCCGACGAACACCGCCGTGATCAGTCCCGACAGCGGCAGCAGGATTCGCCCGGTCACCCCGTCGAAGACATCGAACCAGTTGGCGTTCTCGAAGCCCGGGACGAAGGCCAGCGGCCGATGGTCGGCCCAGACATTGAAGGACAGCACAGACACCATGCCGATCAGGAAGAAGCTGGCGCCCAGGAGGCTCGCCACCACGGCCCGGCTGACCTTGAACCGCTCCACGAAATAGGCGGTGGAAATCTCCAGCAGGGACACCGAGGAGGTCAGGGCGGCGAACAGCACCAGGACGAAGAAGGCCAGCCCCACCAGGGCGCCGCCCGGCATGCTGTGAAAGGCCGCCGGCAGGGTCTGGAACATCAGGGTCGGGCCGGCGTCCGGCGTCAGGCCAACGCCGAACACGATGGCGAAGATGGCCCGGCCGGCGATCGGAACCGCGCGCGGTCGGGCCCGGCGCGAGACCGCCGCGCCCCGCGCCCCAC
>CALEOQ010000050.1 GCA_937910255.1 uncultured Caulobacteraceae bacterium
AAGACGTTGTGTGTGGTCTAGCAGAGAGGTAAGGGATTGTATCTGTATCAGTATATGGAGTCCAGTTCTGATATTTCTGTTTGTTTCATGTTTTTTTGTTTTTTGTTTTGTTTTGTTTTTTTTTTTTTTTTCAAGCAGAAGACGGCATACGAGATTACGACGTGACTGGAGTTCAGACGTGTGCTCTTCCGATCTCGCTTCAGCTCCCGGCCGAACTCGAACATGCCGCGATACTCCGTCCATCAGAGTCCCGCGGCGGGACGCCCCGCGCGGGTTCAGGTGAGACAGAGCAAAGCCGGAGCCGCGGCAATTAACAAGTCATTAACTCTTGAAGATGGTTAACGGAACCTTGCGGCGTTTGAGCAAAAGGCCGGGAAATTTCGCGCCACTTCATGCCGCGCCGCGCCGGGTCAGGCGAAGATGGCGGCCTGTTCCTCAGGGCTCAGAATGCGCCAGTCGCCTGGGCCGAGCGCCTCAGGCAGGGCGAGCCCGCCGATCTGATCTCGATGCAGGGCCTCCACGTGGTTGCCCACAGCGGCGAACATCCGGCGCACCTGATGGTAGCGGCCCTCGGTGATGGTCAGCCGCGCCGTTGTCGGCGACAGGACCTCAAGGCCGGCCGGCGCGAGAGGCTCGGTCTCGCTCTCCAGCATCAGGGTCCCGGCGGCGAAGAGTTCGCCCTCGTCCCCGCGCAGGGGCCGGGCGAGGCTGGCCACATAGCGCTTGGCCACGTGGCTGCGGGGCGAGATCACCCGGTGCAGCAGCGGCCCATCGTCGGTGATCAGCAGCAGGCCCGTGGTGTCCAGATCCAACCGCCCGATGGTCGAAAGCCCCGGGGTGCGCGCCCGCCAGCGCCGGGGCAGAAGTTCATAGACGCTGCGGCCAGGTTCCCGATGGGAACAGACCACGCCGAGGGGCTTGTGCATCAGCAGGGTCAGGGGGGCCGGCGGATCGACCGGCGCGCCCTCGACGGTCAGGCGGGTCGGCAGGTCGGCGACCACCGGGACCTTGAGCCCGCCATCGCTCACCGCGGCGCCGTCGAAGACCACTGCCCCCTTGCGGACCAGGCCCTGGACCTCGCGTCGCGAGCCATAGCCCAGATTGGCCAGCAGGCGATCGAGCCGGGCCATCGGGACCTTGCTCAACGGCGCGCCTCATAGAGCTTGTAGCCGCCCTCCTCGACCAGGAGCTTGACCTTGGTTCCGAAGCTGTCGCGCAGCGCCGCCTCATAGGGCAGGTGACGATTGGCCACCATCAGCAGCTTGCCGCCCGGCCGCAGCGCGTGGGCCGCCGCGCCGATGAAGGCGGCGCCGAGCGCCCGGTCCTCGGCCCCGCCATCGTGGAAGGGCGGGTTCATGACGACGAAATCCAGGCCCTGCAGGTCCGCCGCGCCCAGCCGGACATCGGCCCACACCACCTCGGCCCGGGGCTCGTCCACATTTCGCCGGGCGCACTCCACGGCCCGGCGGTCGATATCAATCAGTGTCAGGCGGGTGACGGCGGGCGAGGCCAGCACCCCATGGGCCAGAAGCCCCAGCCCACAGCCCAGGTCCGCGCCGGCGCCCGATTGCGCCGGCAGGCGGTCGAGCAGCAGGGCGGTGCCCGGATCGATCCGGTCCCAACTGAAGACGCCGGGCTGGGTCCAGAGACCGAGTTCCGGCGACAGCCGCGGGGCGCCCGCCGCCAGGGCCTCATCCAGATCGAGGCCTTCGGTGCGCACCACCTCGCAGATGCGGTGATGGCGCCGGGCGTCCTCGGCCACCTCAAGCCCGAAGCCCTTGAGCTCCTTGGCCAGGCGCGAGCCGCCCTTGGCCTTGGGGGCCAGGGCCGTCATCGTCCCGCCGACCTTCAGGGCGCGCAGCCCCTGGGCCAGGACGTAGCGCCGCTCCACCGTGCCCGGCGGCGCCAGGATGGTCAGATGATCAAGGGACTGGTCAGCGCACGCATCCAGCGCCGTCGAGCCGGGGATCAGCGGCGAGACCTGGACGGCGCCGACCGTCGGCTCGACTAACTCCCGCGGCGGCAGGCCGTAGAGACCCTGGGCGTCCATGGCTCAGGCCCGTTCCTTGGAGCGCTCGAAGCGGACCTTGGGATAGCGCTCGGCCACATAGCCGATCTCCCAGCTCGACTTGGCCAGGAAGACCGGCTGCTCGTCGATGTCGCTGGCCATGGCCCCGCGATGCTTGCCGGCGAAGTCCTCCACATCCACCTTCTCACCGCCCAGCCAGCGGGCCTCGGCATAGGGGGCCGGTTCGAAGGCGACCTCCAGCTGGTATTCGTTGGCCAGGCGGTCGGCCATGACCTCGAACTGCAGCTGGCCCACGGCGCCGACAATGAAGTCGGCTCCGATATTGGGGCGGAACAGCTGGGTGACGCCCTCTTCGGCCAGGCCTTCCAGGGCCTTCTTCAGGTGTTTGGCCTTCAGCGGGTCCTTGACCCGCACCCGCTGCAGGATTTCCGGGGCGAAGTTGGGCAGGCCGGCGAAGCGCAGGGTCCCGGTCTCCGAAGATCGGAAGAGCGTCGTGTAGGGAAAGAGTGTAGATCTCGGTGGTCGCCGGATCATTACAAAAAAAAGACGGCGAAGACCATCGACACGTGACGCTGCTCACGGGAGCCATACGGCAG
>CALEOQ010000051.1 GCA_937910255.1 uncultured Caulobacteraceae bacterium
GCAGAGAAGGGTGGGAGAGAGTGTTCGCGAAGGCTAGAGCGTTTTTTTTTAAATGATACGGCTCCCACCGAGGTCTACACCCTTTCCCTACGCGACGCTCTTCCGATCTCCGGCGCCTGGGGCCACATGCGCCCTGGCGCTTCCTTTTCCTGGACCCGGGTTCCCCGCCGCCGGCCCCATGGCCGCCCCACGGTCCTGCACCTGTACCGCAAGGATCGGCCGGGCCAGTCTCGCGGCGTCTCGCGCCTGGTCGCTGGCCTCGGCCGGTTCAAACAGATGGCACGGTTCGCCCAGGCCGAGCTGGCAAATGCGGTGATCAACGCCCTGTTCGCCGCCACCATCACGTCCAGCTTCGACCCGGCGGTGATGCAGGGCGAGCTGACCGCCCCGGCCATCAACGGCTACCAGGACCGCCGGGTCGATTTCTACCAGCAGAGCGAGATGGTCCTGGAAGGGACCCGGATCCAGCACCTGTTCCCAGGCGATGAGCTGAAGTTCCTCACCGACACCCGCCAGACCGCGGCGTTCGAGCAGTTCTTCACCGTCTTCCTGCGCTCCATCGCATCCGGCCTGGGCATCGCCTACGAGCAGATCGCCATGGACTGGTCGAAGGTGAACTATTCCTCGGCCCGCGCGGCCCTGGTGGAGGTCTGGCGGGGCATCATGAAGGCCCGGTCCATGGTCGCCATGATGTTCGCCACCCCGCTGCTGCTGGCGGTCACCGAGGACGCGCTGGACGCCGGCCTGATCCAGATGCCCGAGGGCTGCACGCCCCTCTATGAGGCCCCGGCCGCCTGGCTGCAGGGCTCGTGGATCGGCCCGCCCCGCGGCTGGGTCGATCCGGTCAAGGAAGCCCAGGCCGCCCTGGTCCGCATCGAGTCCGGCCTGTCCACCTGGGAGGACGAATGCGCCGAACAGGGCAAGGACTTCGAGGTCAACCTGCTGCAACTCGGCCGTGAACGCGGCCTGTGGAAGGCCCAAGGCCTCACCCCGCCGGCCCTGGCCGCGATGCTGGCCGTCGACCCCGCCACGGACCGGCCCGAGCCGCCCGCGGCCTGACCCAAAGCCGCCCCAGCCAAGGACTCCCCATGCGAAATCCCGTCCAACGGGCGGCGGAATACGCCGCTCGACCCCTGCTCATGCGCGAAACCGGCCTGGAGGGCGTCCATCGCCTGCTGTCGGGCCAACTGAGCCCCCGCCGGCCAGGTCTGCTGGGCCGCGCCGCCCGGCTGCTGGCCGGCGAGGGCGAAATGGAGGGCCCCGCCGGCGTCTCTGGGCCGGAAGCCTTCACCCCGCGTTGGATGGGCGAGGTGGAATCCACCGGATCGGGCTGGGTTCTGAAGGATGGCGTGGCCTATCTCGACATATGGGGCGCGCTGTGGCCGGAAGGCTTCGGCTGGGGCGACTGCTGGTGGCACGGCTACGACACCCTGCATGACAGCCTCGATCAGATCGCCGCCGACGGCCGCGTCGGCGCGGTCATGGCCCGTTTCGACAGCCCCGGCGGCGTCCTGGCCTCTGGTCTGCCCGAGCTGGCCCGCGTCATCCGCGAACGCTCCGCCCGGGCCGGCGGTAAGCCCATCTGGGCCGTCTGCGAGTCCGCCTATTCGGCCGCCTACTGGCTGGCTTCGCAGTGCGACCGGGTGATCGCCCCCCGGGAGGGCGGCGTCGGGTCCATCGGCTGCGTCATCACCCACATGTCGCTCGCCGGGATGCTCGAGCAGGACGGGGTTGTCGTCACCCCCATCGAATGGCCGATCGGCAAGACCGACGGGGCCTGGCACCAGCCGCTTTCGGAGAGCGCCCAGGTCGCCATGCTGGCCGAGGTCAAGCAAGGCATGGCCTGGTTTGTCACTGACGTGGTCGCCGGCCGCCCGCAGCTGAACCCGGACGCCCTGGCCGCCATGAAGGCCGCCTGTTTCTACGGCGACGCCGACGACCCGGCCCTGTCTGGACTGCGGGTCGGCCTGGTCGACGCCGTCATGACCGAGCGCGCGGCCTTCGCGGCCCTGCGCGACCTGGCCGCCGGATCTCCGGCCCCATCCAACCCCCCCGCGGTCCCGACCGCAACTCAGCAGACCACGGAGTCTCCCATGAACGTGACCAAGACCCGGGCGGCGCTCAAGGCGTCCGGCCTCACCGAACCCCAGATCACCGCCGCCCTGGCCGCCGCCGCCGCGGCCGAGGACGACGAGGGAACCCAGCCGACCGGCGAGGAGTCCGCACCTGGCGAGGACGAACCCGACGCGCCGGAAGGCGAAGAGGGCCAGGACAAGGTCGGCGACGATGACGAGGAGAAGGACGCCGCTGCCCAGGGTCCCTCCGGCCCCCAGGTCTTGGCCATCCTTGACCTGCCGGAGGCCAAGGGCCGCGAAGCCCTCGCCCGCACCCTGGCCGGCGAGCGTCCGGGCAGCCTGCTCAGCGTCATCGATCGCACCATGAGCGGAGCCGGGGCCCGACTAGATCGGAAGAGCACACGTCTGAACTCCAGTCACGTCGTAATCTCGTATGCCGTCCTCTGCCTGAAAAAAAAACACATCTACCCTTCACCGTTCCCATCTCACCTTGTCCCTCACACGCACAGCTTCACTCCACCACTCTCCACCGTCCTCCGCTTTCTCTTC
>CALEOQ010000052.1 GCA_937910255.1 uncultured Caulobacteraceae bacterium
GGCGGAGTGAGGGGAGTAGAGGGTGTGAGGAAGAGAAGGAGTAGGGAGATAGGGCGGGTGTTTTTTTTTTTTCAAGCAGAAGACGGCAGAGGAGATGACGACGTGACTGGAGTTCAGACGTGTGCTCTTCCGGTCTTGGCCGGGGCCGAGTGCTCGCTCATCAGCACCAGGTCGGGGCGCAGGGCCACCACCTCCTCGGCGGTCTCATAGGTGATCGGGATGGCCCGC
This sequence comes from uncultured Caulobacteraceae bacterium, assembly GCA_937910255.1. Lineage (GTDB taxonomy): Bacteria > Pseudomonadota > Alphaproteobacteria > Caulobacterales > Caulobacteraceae > Phenylobacterium. The sequence continues at coordinate 229 of CALEOQ010000052.1, forward strand.
GCCGCTTCCGCCAGGGTGGAGGCCTGGGCGTCGCGGGCATAGTGGGTCAGGGCGGCGATCTGGCGACGCTGCGCCACATGGAACAGGATCACGTCCAGGCAGGGATTGAGCGACACCACCCGCTGCGGCCGCGCCGGAGCGGCGCCGGCGAGGCCGAACGCCAGACCGCCCACCGCCGTGCGGCGGGTGAGCTGGCCCGGGTCCGTCCTCGCCGGCCCGCGCATCAGAACCGCGCCCGCACGCCGAGCGCGCCGAAGCGGCCCAGCTCGCCATAGCCGCGGGTGGAGGGGTCGCGGTCGTCGAACACGTTCTCCACCCGACCATAGACCTCGAAGGTCTCGCTGATCGGCCAGGCGGCGCGGACGTCCAACAGGGCGCGGGGCTCCAGCCTGTTGAGGTTGGCCGCGTCGTCGAAGGCTTCGCCGACATAGCGCACGGCCAGCGTGGCCGAGGCGCCGGCCGACCAGACGTGGGTCGCCGACATATAGCCCTGGTGCTCTGGCCGGCGCGCCAGCTGGTTCCCCTCATTGGCCGAGCCCGACACCGCATTGGTGGCGTCGGTCCAGGTGTAGTTGGCGGCCAGATCGATGGGGCCGACCTTGGCCTGGCCGGTGAGCTCCAGGCCCTGGGCCTCGGTGCGCGCAATGTTGTTATAGTAGCCAAACCGGGTCACGCCCCCGACGCTGCAGAGCGGATCGACACCGGTGAAGCAGGAGACATAGTCGATCTGGTTGTCGGTCTTGCGCTGGAACCAGGTGGCCGACACGACGGCCAAGCCGCCGGCCAGCACCTGCTCGACGCCCAGGTCCCAGGCGTCGGCCTCCTCCGGCTCCAGGCCCAGATTCCCGTACTCGCTATAGAGCTGGTAGAGGGTCGGCGCCTTGAAGCCCTGGCCGAAACTGGCCCGCAGGATGGTGTTTCCATCGTTCAGGGACCAGGCCAGCGCCCCCTGCCCCAGGGTCTGGCCGCCGAAGGTGTCGTGCTCGTCGCGGCGCACGCCCACCGTCAGGGTCAGGCCGGTGAGCAGCGGCCCCTGCACCTGGACATAGGCGCTGTCGAGGTCGGCGCTGGCCGCCTGGGCCGGGGGATTGGGATTGAAGGCGCTGGGCGAGGCCGTGCGCATGCGGGCCTCTTCCCGCTCCAGGCCAAACACCGCCTGCCAGGCCTCGGTCACCGCGAAGGCGCCCTGATATTCCCAGCGATCCACCTCGGAGCGGGCGTCGAAGGTGACGTCGCTCACCGCCTGGTTCGGATTGAGGCTCTGGCGGTCGGTGCGGGTGCGGGAATAGGCCAGCCGGTTGCGTAGGCGGTCGTCCAGCAGGGCGAGGTTCAGGCCCGCATAGCCCGCCAGTTCCTCGGTGACGCCATATTCGGACGTATCGCCGAAGCTGTAGGCCGGGGCCGGATAGCCATCGACCTGCACGCGGCCATAGGCATAGATCCCCCGCAGGTCGAGGGAGAGGTTGTCGGTGACCTTGACGCCCAGGCGGCCATTGGCGCTGGTGTGCTGAAAGCCGTCGTCCTCGGCCCCGCCGGCGAAAGCCGAAACCCCGTCGGTGGTGTAGTAGCCGGCCCCCAGACGCCAGACGATGCGCTCGCCGGCGCCGCCGATCCCGCCGCGGACATAGGCGGTGGCGTAGTCGCCGCCCTCTACGTCCAGGCTGGCCTGGAAGGGCTCGGTCGGGACGGTGGTCACCACATTGACCACCCCGCCGATGGCCTGGCTGCCCCAAAGGGTGGACTGGGCGCCGCGCAGCACCTCCACCCGGGCCACGTCGCCGGTCAGCAGGTTGGCGAAGTTGTAGCCGCCGCCGGGCTGGGCCACGTCGTTCAGGCGCACGCCGTCGATGACCACCAGGGTCTGGTCGGTCTCGGCGCCGCGGATGCGCAGGGCGGTCACCCCGCCCGGCCCGCCGTTGCGCGACAGGGTGACCCCAGGCGTCCGACCCAGCAGATCGGTCAGCAGGATGGCCTGGCTGGCCTCGATGTCGGCGCGGTCCAGGACGGTGATCGCCTGGGCGACCTCAGCCGCGGCGGCAGGGGCGCGATTGCCCGTGACGACAACACCGCGCACGGCGTTGGAGGCCGCGGCCCCGGCCACGTCGGGCGCCGAGGCCGGCTGGGCCAGGACGGGCGAGGCGAAGGCCGCAAAGGCGGCGGTGGCAAGCAGTGTAAGTCTCATCTGGGTCTATCCCCCTCGTTGACGACAACGAGCCGAGGCGACACGGGACCACGGAGAGGGCGAACGCAGGCGCGCGACCCCCGCCGAGGTCCGCGCCACGCGCGGCCCCACGGTTGTCGCCACCCGGGAAGACCCGTTCGCATGGCGCACCCCGGCCAGACGAAGGACGACCGCGACAGGCAGGTCTCCTGGCTAGCGGGTCATCACCCCTTGCACGCCGCCTTCCCAGGTCCGAGGACCCAGTGGCTGAGTGGCGTGCGGGCTCGCCGCTTACAGTTGCGGGGGCAGCCCAGGTCTTTCACCTGAGTTCCCTTTTGATCCCCTCGCGGGGAACCTGTCACGCGCCAGCCCTTAGGGGGGCTCGGGACCGCCGTCAACGCTGACGCTACGGCGGCCCCCGGAGCTCTGGCGGGATCAGGGCGCCTCGACCGGCAGGCGCAGGGCGTGGCGCATGACCTGGAACAGATAGGGCTGGTCCATGGAGCCGGTCACCAGATAGGCGGCGGGGCCTTGCGCATAGGCCGGCACATCCTCGCCGGCGTGGGCGGCGCTGGGCGAATAGACGCCGGCCTGGCGCACCTGATCGGCCGCCGTCACATCGATCCCCTCGAGAGTGGGACGCCCCTCCCCGTTCCGCGGCCCGCCGGGCCCCGTGGCGTAGGTCAGGATCGGCAGCGGCTTGCCGTCGGCGGCCAGGCGTGGGGCGCCGGTGGGCCCCTCGATCAGGCCCAACACGTCGTCGCCCCGATCGCCGCCGTTGATCACCAAGCCGTGGCTATGGTCGGCGGTGACGAGGATCAGGGTCTCGGCCGGGTCGGTGAGCGCGATGGCCGCAGCGACGGCTTTCGACAGCTCGATCCCTTCGGTCAGAGAGGCGGCGACCAGGCCGGCATGGTGGGCCTTGTCGATATGGGCGGCCTCGACGAGCAGCACATAGCCCTGCGGCTCGGCCGCCAGCCGCGAGATGGCCGCGCGGGTCATCTCCTCAAGGGTCGGAGCCTGCGGCGCGGCGGTCGGACGATCCACCTCGCGGGGCATATGGACAGCGGCGAAGAGGCCGAGCACGTCGCGCCCGGCGGCCACCGCGGCGTTGAGGCCGTCGCGGTCGGTGACGAAGGCGGCGTCGGCTCGCGCCCCCCAGATTTCGGGCAGATCCTGGCCGTCCTTGCGCTGACCGCCGACGGCTTCGGGACGGAAGAAGCTCAGGCCGCCGCCCAGGGCGATGTCGGGACGCAGATCGTCCGGCGCCAGCACCAGCTGCGAGGCGATATCGACGCAGCCGGCCTCGCGGGCCGCGGCCGGCAGGCTGACGTCGCTCTCCCAGCCGCGGTCTGGACTGTGGGCGTAGAAGGCCGCCGGGGTGGCGTCGGTGAGGGATGCGGTGGAGACCACGCCCACCGCCTTGCCCAGCTCGCGCTTGGCGCGCTGCGCCAGGGTCGGCACGTTGCGGGCCGGATCACAGACCCCGCGGCGGGCGCCGCCATCGACCCCCAGACCGCCATTGATGGTGCGATAGCCGGTGGTGATGGCCGAGGCGCCATTGGCCGAATCCGTCACCAGCCCATCGGCGGAATAGGTCCGCACCAGCCCGCCATAGGGCATGGTGTCGAAGGCCAGGTCATAGGAGGCCCCGTCCACGCCGGCCCGCTGTCCGGCCAGGATGCGGGTGGCCGTGACGGTGGACACGCCCATGCCGTCGCCGATGAACAGGATGACGTTCTTGGCGGGCGCCGTCGCGGGCTGCCGGGCCAGGGCCGCGGCGAGTGCGGCCTGGGGCTCCTTCGCCTGGACGGCGCCGGCCGCCACAGAGATCGAAAGGGCGAGAACGCCAGCCGCCAGGCCCGCGCGGGGAAGGATAGGAAGGATCATGAACGCCTCTGCCTCGGCCCGCGCAACGCCGGCCAGCTAAGACGGCGGCTTATGCCCGGACTTCGTGACGTCCCTGCGAAGGTCGCCTGCGCGGAAGGCGCTCCGGCGACCGGGCGCAAAAAAGGCCCGATCTCTCGGGCCTCCAGCGCGATGGTACCACCTCTCGGGTTCGAACCGAGGACCTCCAGAGCCACAATCTGGCGCTCTAACCAACTGAGCTAAGGCGGCGCATCGCGAGGGATAGGGTTCTAGTGGCGCCGGCCAATGGGATCAAGAGCCATCGCCACAGGCGCGCGGGGCAAAGAAAAGGCCCCGGAGACCGAGGTCCCCGGGGCCGATTTCCTTGATCCTGACGTCGTCCCTTAGCCGGGAAGACGGAAGGAGATCGGGATCCGAACGGTGCCACCTTCGACGGGGGCGCCGTCGGCGGTGCGCGGACGCATCCGGAACAGTCGGGTCATCCGCATCGCAGCGCTGCCGAAGTCCTGATCTGCGGGGCTTTCTTCCACCACAGAGCAGTTTTCCAGCGTGCCACGCGCCGTGACCGAGCAGCTCAGAACCACCCGGCCCTCCGCTCCCATCCGCTGAGCGCGGTCAGGATAATAGCGGGCCACATCCTCGCCGCTGGGCAGACGGGCCCAGTCGGGATTGGTGATCACCGACGGACGCGGCGGCTCCGGCGGCGGCGCAGCCGGCGGCTTCGGCTGTTCGATCCGCTTTTCCACCGGCGGAACCGGCAGAGGCGGAATCGACGGCGCGTTCAGCGGCGGCGCGACCGGCGGACGCGGCTGCAGCTTGGGCGGCGGCGGCGGCGGCGTGTTCGTCGGCGGAGGCGGGGGCGGCGGCGGCGGCGGCGGCGGGGCGGGCTTGATGATCGCCACGTCCGTCACATCCTCCGAGTACTCCCGATATTCCGGCTCGAACTTGGTCTTGTAGAGATAAAGACCCAAGGCCACATGCACGACGATCGAAACGATGATCGCAATGATGATGCCCTTGTTCCGCTTCGGCTTCGGCGCGTCGAACGGGCTGTGGTGAATGTGAGTCGTGTCACTGGTGTCAGACATGCCTCACCTCCCTCAATTGTCTTCTTCGCCGATGAGCGCCACGCTGTAGAACCCATTGTCCTGAAGCATGTTCATCACGCCCATGAAGTCACCGTACATGGTGTCCCTATCGGCGCGGATGAAGATCCGCTCGCGCTCCGGGTTCCGCTGCCCAATGTTCGATCGGAGATCGTCGCCCAGGGCCGACAGATCGGTGGCGAAGTCACCGATATAGATGGACCCGTTCGACTGGATCGAAATGTAGACCGGTTTAGGCGGGTTCGGAGATGGCTCGGCGACGGCTGGAGGAAGCGCGACCTGGACCGTTACGCTGGCCAGAGGCGCCGCCACCATGAAGATGATCAGGAGAACCAGCATGACGTCCACGAAGGGCGTCACATTGATTTCGCTGTTCTGCTCCGTCGCATACCTGCCACCCCCAGACCCTGAGAGTTTAGCAGCCATTGGGATTAGGCCCCCTTGTCGAGCTGCCGGGAAATCGCGTTCAGCAGTTCAGCGACATACCCTTCCGAACGGGCGCCGTAAGCGGAGATGCGCGTCTGGAAGTAGTTGTAGAAGATAACCGACGGGATAGCGGCGAAGAGGCCCATGCCGGTAGCGAGCAGGGCTTCGGCGATACCGGGCGCAACGACGGCCAGGTTGGTCGTGTTGGTGTTCGCGATACCGATGAACGAATACATGATCCCGTAGACGGTGCCGAACAGGCCGATGAACGGACCGTTGGAGCCGACCGAAGCCAGGAACTGCATGCCGCCCGAGAGGCGCTTGGCGAGCGAGGCTTGCACGCCGCTCACCGCGGCGATCGCGCGGGTGATGGTGGTTTCACGGTGTTCGCCAGCCACGTTCAGGCCCGCTTGACGCGAAACCTCAACTTCTTGGACGGCGGCCGCAGCCATGTCGGCCAGCGGATTGCCTTCGAACTCGTCGGACATGGCGATACGGCCGATGTCGTTGATGTTCTTGGCGCCCCGGAAGGCTTCCAGGAAGCGGTTGGATTGACGCTCCAGGCCAGCAAACTCGAAGAGCTTGGTGAGCAGCAGGGTCCAGGAGAAGATCGAGGCCAGGGCCAGGCCGATCAGAACGGCCTTACCGACCGGCTGAGCGTCCAGGAACATGGTCATGATGGTCAGTTCGCCGTGACCACCAACATCAGTCGAGACTTCTTCCGCCGGCGCTTCGGCTGCCGGAGCAGCATCGGCGGGGGCGGCAGTTTCGGCGGCCGGATCGGCAGGAGCCTCGGCGGCGGCCGGATCAGCAGGAGCGGCGTCCTGAGCGAACGCCGGCGCACCCATCACCAGCGCAGCGGCGCCAATGAGAGCGATGAAGGGGATCTTCCGTTTATTGTCGAGCATCTGTCGCCAGTTCCTAATGGTCTAGCACGTTTGGACCGAGGGTCGTCGCGCGAGAGCGTCTCCACCCTAGTTGAATAAGTCTGGCCCCGAGACGACTTTCGTCGCGCCGAGACCGAAACCGCTATCGCTGCACCCGACCCGTAGCGCCGCTCTTCCACATTCGTGTGAAGACCGGCGCCGCGATTGGGCGAGGCGAGACCGCCACACCTTTCGGAAAGCGGACCCTCACCGCAAAGTTAGACGTGCGGCGAGGCTCCTTTGGCAACCCCCAAACGGAGCGTCAAGTGCGAGAGCCCTCAGCTAACCGCCGATAATCTAATCAGAAATTTGGGTATTGCTGCGTCGCACAATATGAATTGGCTGCAATAATTGGCTAGATCGGAAGAGCACACGTCTGAACTCCAGTCACGTCGTAATCTCGTATGCCGTCCTCTGCTTGAAAAAAAAAAATAACACTACACCAATAATTCTCTTAACAGCAAAAGGGACGTGTACCATTGCAATCACAGCAGCTCCACAC
>CALEOQ010000053.1 GCA_937910255.1 uncultured Caulobacteraceae bacterium
GTGTGGTGCTGCTGTGCAGAGTCTGGAGATGTATCGGTGAGGTAGGAGTGGACTCTGAGGTGTTCTCGTGCATTGCTGAATGCTTTTTTTTTTTTTTTTCAAGCAGAAGACGGCATACGAGATTACGACGTGACTGGAGTTCAGACGTGTGCTCTTCCGATCTCCGGAAGCCCAGGCCGTGGTCTCTGAGGCCGCCAACTACGCCCAGGGCGGCAACGCCACCCAGGTCGTCGTGATCGGTCACACCGACTCCTCCGGCTCGCCGGCGTACAACGTCCGCCTGTCGGAACGTCGCGCCAAGGCCGTGGCTGACCAACTGGTCGGCATGGGTGTCAACCAAGGCGCTCTGCAGGTCGACTGGAAGGGTGAGAGCCAACTGGCTGTCCCGACCGGCGACGGCGTGAAGGAACCGCTGAACCGTCGTTCGACCATCGACATCAACTTCTGATATCGATCTTCGACTGGCGCTAAGCCAACCGATGGGGAGCCCGGCCGCAAGGCCGGGCTCCTTTCGTTTGTGGGGTCCGTGAGCGCCGTGAACGGGGCTGGTCAGCCGAAGATCAGGATCCAGAGACCGATCAGGGCGAAGGCGCCCGCCGCCAGGCTGCGGATGAGCTTGAGGGGCAGACGTCCCGCGGCGGCGTCACCCAGCAGGACCACCGGCGCATTGGCCAGCATCATGCCGACGGTGGTGCCCGCCGCGACCAGGAGCACGTTCTGGAACTGGGCGCCCAGGGCGGCGGTGGCCACCTGGGTCTTGTCCCCCATCTCCACGAAGAAGAACGCCACGGTGGTGGTCCAGAAGATCGAGGCCCCGGGGCGAGGCGCCGGCGCCTCGTCGTCCTCCAACTTGTCGGGAATCAGCGCCCAGGCGGCGAAGGCCAGGAACAGGCCGCCGAGCACCCAGCGCATCCAGGGCCCCTGCAGCCACGCCGCCGCCACGGCCCCCAGGCCTGCGGCCAGGGCATGGTTGGCCAGGGTGGCCACGAAGATGCCGCCGATGATCGGCCACGGCTTGCGAAATCGCGCCGCCAGCAACAGGGCCAGCAGCTGCGTCTTGTCGCCGATCTCGGCGACGGCCACCAGGCCGGTGGATATGAGGAAGGCTTCCAATGTCATGTCCCGGCGGGGTCGGACAGCGCATACCCATGGCGATCGACGCCTCCGACCCCGCATGGTCGACGCGCGAAAGCCAAAGGTCTCGCCAAGCTCAATCCGCCGGACGCGCCATGCCGGTTGGGCCAGAGCCCCGTCGGCAAGTCTGTTGACGCGCCCCCCGCTGGAGTTACGGGCGGCTACTCCCCAATGACAGCCGGTGGCGTAGCTTCTTGCGTCCTTGATGGCAAGCCGGCGCCTGCCGCTTGGGCGTTTTGGCGCGGGGCGCCCGGACCGATTGTCACAGTCGTGTGAAGCGCAAGACGCAAGCGCGGCGGAAACCCCATTGCGATCAGTGGGCGGACTCCCTGCGTTAAGATCTCGGTAACGAAAATCCCTGGGGGCGAACCGTCGCACCCCGTTGACGAGTCGTTAGCCTCTGTGGCCCCATATAGTGGTGTCGCCAGGTTGGCGGCCACAATATATAGCGGTGGGGCGGAATATCGGGCATGGGCTCGAAGCCCCTGAAAGTTATGGGTTTTGGCCATGAGCGGCAGTGAAGCGGCAATGTTGAAGGTTTCTGAGGCGGCTTCGGCGGCGCAAGACCGAGCCGAACGGCCCCAGCTCCAGCTGGTTCGGAAGGTGGAGGTCGATCGCAGCCGCGACGCCCTGCTGACCGAGTTCGGCAAGACCACGCTGGAGGACCGCTACCTGCTGGCCGGCGAATCCTACCAGGACATGTTCGCCCGGGTGGCCACGGCCTTCGCCGACGACGCCGACCATGCCCAGCGCATCTATGACTACATCTCCAATCTCTGGTTCATGCCGGCCACGCCGGTGCTGTCCAACGGCGGGGCCGACCGCGGCCTGCCGATCTCCTGCTTCCTGAACGCGGTGCGCGACAGCCTCGACGGCATTCAGGGGGTCTGGAACGAGAATGTGGCGCTGGCCTCCAACGGCGGCGGCATCGGCACCTATTGGGGCGGCGTCCGCTCCATCGGCGAGAAGGTCAAGGGCGCGGGGCAGACCAGCGGCATCATCCCCTTCATCCGCGTGATGGACTCCCTGACGCTGGCCATCAGCCAGGGCTCGCTGCGCCGGGGTTCGGCGGCGGTCTATCTCGACGTCCACCACCCGGAAATCGAAGAGTTCCTCGAGATCCGCAAACCGTCGGGCGACTTCAACCGCAAGTCGCTCAACCTGCACCACGGCATCAGCATCTCCGACGAGTTCATGGAGGCCGTCCGGGCTGGCGAGCTGTTTGGCCTGCGCTCGCCCAAGACCAATGAGGTGATCCGCGAGGTGGACGCCCGCTCGCTCTGGCAGAAGATCCTTGAGATCCGCCTGCAGACCGGCGAGCCCTATCTGATCTTCTCCGACACCGTGAACCGCTCCATGCCGCAGCATCAGCGCGAGCTGGGGCTCAAGGTTCGCCAGTCGAACCTGTGCTCGGAGATCATGCTGCACACCGGCGTCGATCACCTGGGCAAGGACCGCACCGCCGTCTGCTGCCTGTCCTCGGTGAACGCCGAGAAGTTCCTGGAATGGCGCGATCATCCGACCTTCATCGAGGACGTGATGCGCTTCCTCGACAATGTGCTGCAGGACTTCATCACCCGCGCGCCGGGCGAGATGGACAACGCCGTCTACGCCGCCATCCGCGAACGCTCGGTGGGTCTCGGCCTGATGGGTTTCCACACCTTCCTGCAGGCGCAGAACGTGCCCTTCGAAAGCGCGTTGGCCAAGTCCTGGAACATGCGCCTGTTCAAGCATCTGCGCCGCCATTGCGACGCCGCCAGCCGCCGCCTGGCCGAAGAGCGCGGCCCCTGTCCGGACGCCGCCGAGCGCGGCGTCATGGAGCGCTTCTCCCACAAGCTGGCCATTGCGCCCACCGCCTCGATCTCGATCATCTGCGGCGGCACCAGCGCCGGCATCGAGCCGATCCCGGCCAACATCTATTCGCACAAGACCCTGTCGGGCACCTTCGCGGTCCGGAATCCCTATCTTGAGCGCCTGCTCGAGGAAAAGGGCCTCAACACCGCAGCCGTCTGGGACACGATCCTGGAGAACGAGGGGTCGGTGCAGCACCTCGATGGCCTGAGCGAGGATGAGAAGGACGTCTACAAGACCGCCTTCGAAATCGACCAGCGCTGGATCGTCGAACTGGCCGCCGACCGCACCCCGGACATCTGCCAGTCCCAGTCGGTGAACCTGTTCCTGCCTGGCGACGTGGATAAGTGGGACCTGCACATGCTGCACTGGATGGCGTGGGAGCGGGGCTGCAAGTCCCTCTACTACCTTCGCTCCAAGTCGGTGCAGCGGGCCTCCCACGCTGGGGCGACGGTGGCCGCCGCGGGCATCGTCCCGGCCATAGATCGGAAGAGCACACGTCTGAACTCCAGTCGCGTC
>CALEOQ010000054.1 GCA_937910255.1 uncultured Caulobacteraceae bacterium
GGACGGTGTGTTTTTTGTAACGATACGGGGACCCTCGGCATCCACACTCCTCCCCTACACGACGCTCTTCCATCTGCCTGGCCCTGGTCTCGGCCCGGATGACGCAGAAGAGCGCCGTAGGCTGGGGCCGCGCGCCGGGCGCGGCCCGCGCGCTGCTGCAGGCTTTCGACCTGATCCTGCCGCAGGATACCGAGACCGCCGCGCGGCTGGAGAGGCTGGGGGGGACGATCGGCCCGCAGCTCAACCTCAAGCAGGTCGGCGCTCCGCTGCCCTGCGACGCCGTCGAGCTCGACCGCCTGCGCCAGGAGACCGAGGGGCGGCTATTGATTCTGGCCGCCAGCACCCATCCCGGCGAGGAGTCCCTGATCGCCGAAGCAGTCCAGGGCCTGATGGCCGACCAACCCGGCGCCCTGCTGATCGTCGCCCCCCGCCATCCCGAGCGCGGAGCCGAGGTCGCCCGGATTCTGGGCCAGACCGGCTTCAACACGGCTCGCCGCAGCGCAGGCCATAGGCCTACGCCCCTGGTCGGGGCCTATGTGGCCGACACCCTGGGCGAGCTTGGCCTGTTCTTCCGCCTGGCTGATGTGGTGGTGATGGGCGGCGGCTACGCGGCCGGCGTCGGCGGGCACAATCCCCTGGAGCCCGCCCGGCTGGGCGCCGCCATCGTCACCGGCCCCTCGGTGTTCAACGCCGCCGAGACCTATCAGACCATGTTCGAAGAGGTCGCCGCCCTCTGCGCCCCGGACGGCGCAGCCCTGACCCGCCACCTGGCCGGCCTGCTGGACAATCCGGCCATCGCCCGGCGCATGGGCGCCGCCGCCCTGGCCCATGCCCAGCGCTATGGCGCGGCCCTGAATGACGCCATGGCGCGCCTGTCGCCGCTGCTGCCTGGCGGAGAGGCCCGATGAAGCTCTCCACGCCGCGCTGGTGGTACGTGCGCGCGCGCGACCGGTCGGCCATGCCTCTGACGCGGTTGCTACTGACGCCGGTCTCCTGGATCTGGGCCGCCGTCACCGCCCGCCGCATCGCCCGCACGGCGACCTGCGACCCTGGCGCGCCGGTCATCTGCGTCGGCAACATCACCATGGGCGGGACCGGCAAGACGCCGGTGGCCCGCGAGATCCTGGCCAGGCTCCGGCGCAGCGGCGTCGAGGCCCATGGCCTCTCCCGCGGCTATGGGGGGCGGCTGGCCGGACCCGTCCGCGTGCATCCTGGCCTGCACACCGCCGCCGATGTCGGCGACGAGCCGCTGATGATGGCGCAGGACGCCCCCATCTGGGTCGCCCGGGACCGGGCCATGGGCGCCTGCGCCGCGGCGCAGGCGGGTGCGACCGCCATCGTCATGGACGACGGCCACCAGAACCCCAGCCTCGCCAAGCGCCTGTCCCTGATCGTGGTGGATGGCGAGACCCGCGAGGGGGAATGGCCCTTCGGCGACGGGGCGGTCTTTCCGGCCGGCCCCTTGCGCGAACCCCTGGCCGCCGGGCTGGCGCGGGCCGACGCGGTGATCGTGATGCTGCCGGAGGATCTGGCCGCGCCCGACCGCGAACTCCTGGCGCTGTTTGGCGAGACGCCGGTGCTGATCGCGCGCCTGAAAGCCTCCGCGCCGCCGCCGTCCGGCCTGCAGGTGGCCTTCGCCGGCGTCGGCAAACCGTGGAAGGTGGAGCGGGCCTTGAAGGCGGCGGGCTGTAGGCTGGCCGACTTCGTCGCCCTGCCCGACCACTTCGCCTATGACGCCGCCACCCTGGCCCGGCTGGCCGCCCGGGCCGAGGATTTCGGCGCCGGACTGGTGACCACGGAAAAGGACTGGGCGCGGCTGCCGCCCGAATGGCGCGCCCGGGTGGCCGCCTGGCCCGTGCAGGCGCAGTTCGAGGACGAGGCGGCCCTGGACGCCCTGCTGTCCAGGGCGATGGGCCAGCCCCTTTAGCCGAGCCCTCAGGCCGTCGCGCCGGCCTTCTGCGCGAAGCTCCAGCCGGCCTTGGCCAGCAGCGGGACCCGTTCGGCCATGGCCGCGGCCTGCGGGCTGTTGGCCGTGCCGTCGCGCACCCGACCGACGATCCCCTGGATGATGCCGGCCAGCCGGAAGATGTTGTAGGCGAAGTACCAGTTCAGGTCCGGCAGGCTGTCACGGCCGGTCAGGCGGCAATACTCGGCCACATATTCGTCGATGGACGGCACGCCATGGGCCTCGAGGTCCTCGATATTGGCGATGGTCCCGTTGACCCAGTTCATCAGCAGATAGGTGAAGTCAGCCAGGGGCTCACCCAGGGTGGACAGCTCCCAGTCCAGCACCGCGATCACCCGCGGCTCGGTGGGGTGCAGCACCATGTTGTCCAGGCGGTAGTCGCCATGGACGATCGAGGTCCGCTCCTGCGGCGGCACCGTACGGGGCAGCCACTCGATCAGGCGCTCCATCTCCTCGAGCTTGACGGTCTCGGAGGCGCGGTATTGCTTGGTCCAGCGGTCGACCTGCCGGCCCATATAGTTGCCGGGCTTGCCGTAGTCGCCGAGGCCGATGGCCTCGTGGTCGGTGTTGTGCAGGTCGGCCAGGGTCTTGAGCTTGGCCATATAGATCGGCCGGCGTTCCTCGGGCGTGTACTGGGGCAGCTGCTGGTCCCAGAGGATGCGGCCCTCCACCATGTCCATCACATAGAACATGGTGCCGATGACCTCATCGTCGGTGCACAGGCCATAGGAGCGCGCCACCGGGAAGCCGGTGGGATAGAGGGCGCTGATCACCTTGTACTCGCGATCCACCGCATGGGCCGAGGGCAGCAGCTTGCCCGGCGGCTTGCGGCGCATGACGTACTTCTTGTTCGGCGTAACCAGCTGGTAAGTGGGGTTGGACTGGCCGCCCTTGAACTGGCGCACCTCGAGCGGGCCTTCGAAACCCTCAACATGGGCCTGCATCCAGGCCTCGAGCCGGGCTTCGTCGAACCGATGGGACTCCGCGACCTCCTTGGTGCCGGTGTTCAGCTGTTCGCGCTGTTGTTCGGCGGCGTCGGCCATGGCGATTCCCCTCTACTCAAAGACTTGGGCGCGTGAGTCTTACGCTTGTTTGAACCCACCTTACCGAGGCTGCGCATGGCGCCGCAAGGCGTTCGGCGCCCGGGCATACTGGAACCCAGATCCGGTGAGCCCGGTCAGCGGTTCAGCGCGCGCCAGCCGATGTCGGCGCGATAGAAGCCGCCGGGCATGTGGATCTGATCCACCGCCGCATAGGCCGCCTGCCGCGCGGCCGGGAAATCCGCCCCAAGCGCACAGACGTTCAGCACCCGGCCGCCCGCCACCCGCAAGGTCCCATCGGCGTCCTTCGACGTACCGGCATGAAAGACCACCACGTCGTCGCCAAAGGCCTGGTCGGCGCCGGTGATCGGCGCGCCGGCGACCGGGGCGTCGGGATAGCCCTCAGCGGCTATCACCACGCAGACCGCGGCCTCATCGCGCCAGACGGGGGCTGGGAGCTTGTCCAACTCACCCCTGGCGCAGGCCAGCAGATAGGGGACCAGGTCGCCCTCCAGGCGCAGCATCAGCACCTGACACTCCGGATCGCCGAACCGGACATTGAACTCCACCAGGCGTGGACCGTCACGGGTGGCCATGAACTCCACAAACAGCACCCCCCGATAGGGCGCGCCCTCGGCGGCAATGGCGGCGAAGGTGGGCTCGGCCAGGTTCTGACGCACCTGGTCCACCAGCTCGTCGGTGAACAGTGGGGCCGGGGCGTAGGTCCCCATGCCCCCGGTGTTGGGGCCTTTTTCGCCGTCATAGGCGCGCTTGTGGTCCTGGGCGTGGCCAAAGACCATGCTGGTCGTCCCGTCGCACAGGGCGAAGAGAGAGCCGATCTCGCCCTCCAGGAATTCCTCGATCACCACCCGCGCGCCCGCGGCGCCGAACCGGCCGCCCAGGGTGTCGTCGATGGCGGCTTCGGCCTCGGCCCGGGTGGGCGCGATCACCACGCCCTTGCCCGCCGCCAGCCCATCGGCCTTGATCACATAGGGGGGCGAGAACTGGTCCAGCGCCGCCTTGGCCGCAGCGGCCTCGTCGCAGACCACATAGGCGCCGGTGGGCAGGCCGTGGCGCGCGGCGAAGGCCTTGGTGAAGGCCTTGGACGATTCCAGCTGGCCCGCCGCCTGGCTGGGACCGAAGCAGGCGATCCCGGCGGCGACCAGCGCGTCGGCGAGGCCCGCCTCCACGGCCGATTCCGGACCGATCACCACCAGGTCGGCCGCCATGTCCCGGGCCAGGGCCACGAGGCCGGCCACGTCAGTCACCTTGATCGGGACCACGTCCCCCAGCGCCGCCATGCCCGGATTTCCCGGCGCCATGACCAGGCGGGTGAGCAGGGGGGACTGGGTGATCTTCCAGGCCAGCGCATGCTCGCGCCCGCCCGAACCGACGAGGAGAATGTTCATGGGCGGGCTTTGCCGCGCCGCGCCCTGAGCGTCAAGTTGGCCGTCCTAGAGCGTCAGGGTCAGGCCTCGACGTCGAGGGAATAGCCAGCCGAGCGCACGGTGCGGATCGGGTCGGCCGAGGCCTCGCGGTTCAGCGCCTTGCGCAGGCGGCCCACATGCACGTCGACGGTGCGGGCCTCCACATAGACGTCGGAGCCCCAGACGGCGTCCAGCAGCTGCTCGCGGGAAAACACCCGGCCGGGATGCTGCATCAGATAGTCCAGCAGGCGGAATTCCGTCGGGCCGAGATGGATCTCCTTGCCCGAGCGCTTCACGCGATGGGCGACGCGGTCGATGACCAGGTCGCCGATCCGCACCCGGTCCTCGGCCAGGCCCGGCCGCAGGCGGCGCAGGACGGCGCGGATGCGGGCCGAGAGCTCCGACATGGAGAAGGGCTTGACGATGTAGTCGTCGGCGCCAGTGTCCAGGCCGCGGATCCGGTCAGTCTCCTCACCGCGGGCGGTCAGCATGATGATCGGGATGTTGCGGGTTTCCGAGCGGGCCCGCAGGCGGCGGCAGACCTCAATGCCCGACACCTTGGGCAGCATCCAGTCCAGCAGGATCAGGTCGGGCATCTTCTCGTCGACCATCACCAGGGCCTCTTCCCCGTCGGCGGCGACCGCGACGGCGTAGCCCTCTTTTTCAAGATTGTAGTTCAGCAGGGTCGAGAGGGAATCTTCGTCCTCGGCGACCAGGATGTTGGGGGTCATGGGGGTCCTCCCGCGCCTACCGCTGCAGCGGATCGGTCTTGGGGCGCTCGGCGGCGATCGCCTCGTCCCCGGTGATCTCGTAGTGGATGATCTCGGCGATGTTGGTGGCGTGGTCGCCGATCCGTTCGAGGTTCTTGGCCACGAACAGCAGATGGGCGCAGGCGGTGATCGTGCGCGGATCGCCCATCATGTAGGTCAGCAGTTCGCGGAACAGGCTGTTGTAGTGCTCGTCCACCTCATCGTCCCGCGACCAGACCGTCATGGCCCGCTCGAGATCCGAGGCGGTGTAGGCGTCCAGCACCTCTTTCAGGCGGGCCACCACCAGACGGCCCATCCGCTCGATGGAGCGGGTCAGGGGCACCATCGGATCGGACTCGATGATCACGATGGTGCGCTTGGCGATGTTCTTGGCCAGGTCGCCGACCCGCTCAAGATTGTTGGCGATCTTCATGGCCGCCACCGTGCGGCGCAGGTCGTTGGCCAGCGGCTGGCGCAGGGCGATCATGCGGATCGCCTTACGCTCGATATCGGCCTGCAGGACATCCAGGCGCTCATCGCGGCCCACCACCATGTCGGCGGTCTGCTGGTCGCGGCGGACCACCGCCTCCAGGGCGTCGGCGACGGCGGCCTCGGTCAGCCCGCCCATCCGCGCGCACTCGGCGGTGAGCATGTTGAGCTCGTCTTCGTAGGCCTTGACGATGTGTTCGTTCATGGCGGCGTCCTCCCGGTCAGCCGAAGCGTCCGGTGATATAGTCCTGCGTGCGGGTGTCACGCGGGTTGGTGAAGATCTCGTCGGTGGCGCCCGACTCGACCACCGTGCCCATGTGGAAGAAGGCGGTGCGCTGGGAGACCCGCGCGGCCTGGGCCATGGAGTGGGTGACGATGACGATGCAGTACTGGCTGCGCAGATCGTCGATCAGCTCTTCGATCTTGGCCGTGGCGATGGGGTCGAGCGCCGAGCAGGGCTCGTCCATCAGGATCACTTCGGGGCTGACGGCGATCGCCCGGGCGATGACCAGGCGCTGCTGCTGACCGCCGGACAGGCTGGTGCCCGGCGCCTGCAGGCGGTCGGCCACCTCGGTCCAGAGGCCGGCGCGCTTGAGCGAGGACTCGACGATATCGGCCAGCTCGTTCTTGGTGGAGGCGAAGCCGTGGATGCGCGGCCCGTAGGCCACGTTCTCGAAGATGCTCTTGGGGAACGGGTTGGGCTTCTGGAAGACCATGCCCACCCGGGCGCGCAGCAGGACCGGATCGACCCCCCGATCGTTGATGTCCTCATCGTCGAGGATGATCCGCCCCTCGACGCGGGCGCCGGGGATGGTGTCGTTCATCCGGTTGATGCAGCGCAGGAAGGTGGACTTGCCACACCCCGAGGGGCCGATCAGGGCGGTCACCGCCCGGTCGGGCATGTCCAGCGAGACGTCGAACAGGGCCTGCTTTTCACCGTAGAAGACGCTGATGTCGGTGGCTGACACCTTGGGGCCGGCCCGGCCGGCGCGGGGCGTCGTCGTGGAGCCCCCCAGGGCGTGGGCGTCATCGCGTTGGCGGGTCATGGGCGATCTCGAAGCATGGCGGGATTGAGAAGACATGGGGATCACCACCGCCGTTCGAAACGCCGGCGGAGCAGGACCGCGGCGAGGTTCATCAACACCATGAAGACCAGCAGCACGATGATGGCTGCGGCCGTGCGCTCATGGAAGGCGCGCTCAGAGGCGTTTTCCCAGATGAAGATCTGCACCGGCAGCACGGTGGCCGCGCTGGTGAGGGTTTCGGGCACGCCCGGCACGAAGGAGACCATGCCGATCATCAGCAGGGGGGCGGTCTCGCCCAGGGCGTGGGCCAGGGACAGGATGGTGCCGGTCATCATGCCCGGCATGGCCAGCGGCAGGACGTGGTGGAAGACCGTCTGGGTGCGCGAGGCGCCCACGGCCAGGGCGGCCTCGCGGATCGAAGGCGGCACCGCGCGCAGCGAGGCGCGGGTGGCGATGATGATGGTCGGCAGGGCCATCAGGGCCAGCACCAGGCCCCCCAGCAGGGGCGAGGACCGCGGCACGGCCAGCCAGTTGATGAACACCGCCAGGCCGAGCAGGCCGTAGATGATCGAGGGGACGGCGGCGAGGTTGTTGATGTTCACCTCGATCAGGTCGGTCCACCGGTTCTTGGGCGCGAACTCTTCCAGATAGGTGGCGGCCAGCACCCCGATGGGGGCGGCCAGCAGGGCGGTGACCAGCAGCATCATGGCCGAGCCGACCACGGCGCCCAGCACCCCGGCCTGCTCCGGCTCGGTGGAGTCCGAGCGCGACAGGAAGGTCCAGTTGAAGCCGCCGCTGACCATGTCGCGCTGGCGCAGTTCGTCCAGCCAGTCGAGCTGGCGGTCGCTGAGCAGCCGGCCGCCGATCTCGGTGTCGCGGCTGATCTGACCCTTATAGTAGAGGCTGGCATTGGCCTTCATCGGCCCCTGGACCGTGATGGTCTGGCCAATGAGCGAGGGGTCTTCGCGCAGGCGGTCGAGGATCTGGAAGCCCAGGTCCCCCGACAGGATGGCCATCATCTCACTGGAGGCCTCCCCATAGACGTCGTCCTCCTCGCCCAGCACGGCGAGCGCGGATTCGGCGACCATGAGGTTGAAGTTGGAGCCCCCCAGGTCGGCCATGTCGACTCGGTCGGCGGAGATCTCCACCGGCAGGCTGATGCGGTAGTCGACGAAGGTCGAATAGCCCTGGGTCCCGATCCGGCCCAGCAGCACCACGAGAAAGGCCAGGGCCAGGAAGATGGCCGCGCGGCCATAGAAGCGGAACCGCGTCTCGGCGCGATAGCGGCGCTTCAGGCGGGCCTCGGCCTGGGCGCGGGCGCGGGCCTTGGCGGCCTGGGCGGGGGTCAGGGCCGCGTCAGTCATACTGTTCCCGATACCGCTGCACGATCTGCAGGGCGACGATGTTGAGCACCAGGGTGATCACGAAGAGCGTCAGGCCCAGGCCAAAGGCCGACAGGGTCTTGGGGCTGTCGAACTCCTGGTCGCCGGTCAGCAGGGTGACGATCTGCACCGTCACGGTGGTCACCGTGTCGAGGGGGTTGAAGGTGGCGCGGGCCTGAAGGCCGGCGGCCATGGTGACGATCATGGTCTCGCCCACGGCCCGGGAGACGGCCAGCAGCAGGGCGCCCATCACGCCCGGCAGGGCGGCGGGCATGATCACCCGGCCAATGGTCTCCGACCGCGTGGCGCCCATGGCCAGGGAGCCGTCCCGGAGGGACTGGGGCACGGCGTTGATGATGTCGTCAGACAGGGAGGAGACGAAGGGGATCAGCATGATGCCCATGACCGCCCCGGCCACCAGGGCCATCTGGTTCTGCACCTGCATCAGATAGAGGCCGACCCCGTCCAGGGGGCCGCCCAGGAGCTGGGCGCCGAGCCCGTTGAAGAAGCCGCGGAACAGGGGCCCCACCGTCAGGGCGGCGAAGAAGCCGTAGACCACGGTGGGGATGCCGGCCAGCACCTCCAGCAGCGGCTTGACCACCGCCCGCGTCGTCCGCCCGGCATATTCCGACAGATAGATGGCGGCGAACAGGCCCACGGGCGCAGCCACCGTCATGGCGATCATCATGATCAGGAAGGTGCCCATGAACAGGGGCACGGCGCCGAACGCGCCCGAGGAGGCCACCTGATCGGCGCGAATGGCGATCTGCGGGTCCCAGGTCAGGCCGAACAGGAATTCGAAGATCGGCACGGCCTGGAAGAACCGCCAGGATTCCCAGACCAGCGAAGCCACGATGCCCACGGTCGTCAGCACGGCGACGATGGAGCAGATCAGGAAGAGGGCGGCGATCCACCGTTCCACATTTGGACGGGCGGCGAAGCCGGCGCTGACCTTGGGCCAGGCGAAGGCCGCGCCGGCCAGGGCCAGGGCCAGGGCCGCCGCCAGGGTCGCCGCCACGAGATTGCGATGGATTTCGCTGGCCTCGACCAGCTTGGCCCCGAAGGCCTCGCCCAGGGCGCCGGCATATTCGGTCTGGCTGACCTGGCCGTCCGACACAGTGGCGACCACGTCGTTATAGAAGACGTCCTGGCTGCTGTCGGGCAAGGCTGCGACAGCGGCCGGCGGATCGGCGCGCAGCGCCGCCTCCTCGATCTGGCCGCCCAGCATGCTCACCAGGATCAGCAGTATGGCCGCCGGCGCCGCCGCCCAGAGGGCGACATAGGCGCCATAATAGCCCGGCAGGGAATGGAGCACGCGGGTGCGGCCGCCAGCGGCGCGCAGCACCTTGCGGCGTCCGGCCGAATAGGCCGCGAGGGAGAACAGGACGAGCCCGATCAGGGCGATCCAGATGAGCATTCAGGCCTTCGACTTATGGCTCGGATCGCGCGGGAAAAGGGGAATCTCGATCTTGAGCTGACCCTTGGGTGCGCGGCGCGGAACCTGCCTGCGGATTGCTGATCGAACGCGACAGTTTCATGACACTTTTGCGACATCGTCCGATTTGTCGGCGTCCACGTGCTCCCGGCGTCGGCGCGCCAGTTCGGCCCTGGGGAAATAGGCGGTGAAGATGGCCCCGCGCCCCATCGCGCTTTCCACCATGAGCCCGCCCCTGTGACGGTTCATGATGTGCTTGACGATGGCCAGGCCCAGGCCCGTGCCGGACTTTTCGCCGCTCTTCTGGCCCTCGACCCGGTAGAAGCGTTCAGTCAGCCGGGGCAGATGCTCCCGGGCCATGCCGGGTCCGGAATCGGTGACCGAGAGGGCGGCGAAGCGGTCCGGTCCATGGTCGGGAGTCAGCAGCGACAGGCGGGCGGCCTGGTCCATGCGCGGGGCCATGGCCGCCTCGATCCCCAGACCATCCTCCAGAAACACCCGCACGACGCCGCCGGCCGGGGAGTATTTCAGTGCATTGTCCACCAGGTTCTGGGCCACCTGCACCACCTGATCACGGTCGCCCACCGCCGTCACGCTGCCCCGGGGCGGCAGGTCGATCTCCAGGCTGACGCCCTTTTCCCGGGCCAGGGGGGTGATGGCGTCGACCACGTCCATGACGGCGGCCACCAGATCCACATCCTCATTGGGCGGGACGTGCTCATTCAGTTCGATACGGCTGAGCGACATCAGGTCGTCGATCAGCCGGGACATGCGCTCGGCCTGGACATGCATGATGCCGAGGAACTTCTCGCGGGCGCCCTCATCGGCCCGGGCATGTCCGCGAAGGGTCTCGATGAAGCCTGACAGCGAGGCGAGCGGCGTGCGCAGCTCATGGCTGGCGTTGGCCAGGAAGTCGGCCCGCATCCGCTCGACCCGGCGGATGTCGGTTTCGTCGTGCAGCACCAGCAGCGCCAGCCGCCCCCCATCCGCCCCCAGGCCGAGGGGCCGGGCATAGACCCGGAAGATCCGCTCCTGCGAGCCGCCAGGCTCATAGAGGGCTTCGCCTTCAAGCCCCCCGAACAGGGCTTCATCCACGGCCTCCAGGACGTCCGGGTCACGGATCGCGGTGACCAGCAGGCCCGCCTCCCGCTGGATCTTCAGCACTTCCCGGCCCGCCAGATTGACCATGACGAAGCGGCGGCCCGTGAGATCGTCGGGCTCGTGGGCGGAGATGACCATGACGGGATCGGGAAGCGCGTTCAGCACCGCCGTATAGGGTAGAGACAGCTGGCCCGCAGCGACCTCGGCGTGGGTCTCGGCCACCTCGGCCTTGAGCCGCGCGGCTTCGCCCCGGGCGCGGAAGGCCTGGATGGCCGCGACGCCAGCCACCGGCAGGGCCAGGATGGTGGCCGCCAGGGGATCGGCGCCGCCCACCGCCACCAGTCCAGCCAAGGCCAGCAGGCCCGCCGCGCCGGTGACGAGGGCGGGACCGGCGGCGAACCCGCGGCGAGGTCCGAGGGGCAAGGGTTGCGGCAGCAGGGACAAATCCGAATCTCCGTTCGCCGGATCATCCACCAAGCCGCATACCTGTGTCATCGCCGTGACAATGGAAAGAATTGGCGATCGACAGGCGCCTGAGCTGGGCTGGGGTGCTGGAACTGCCCTGGCCAGCCGGCGTTTGTCTGGCTCTCGGGGACGGCGGTGCGGAAATCATGAGCGAGCGAAGGGACACCTTTCGGGCTGAGAGCCTGCTGACCCCGCGGGCTGGCATCGACGATCCCTTCGCCGCCGCCGTCCATGCCACCCGCATGTCGATGATCATCGCCGACGCCCAGGCGCCGGACATGCCCATCGTCTTCGCCAATGACGCCTTTCTCGCCCTGAGCGGCTATCCCCGTGACGAAATTCTGGGCCGCAACTGTCGTTTCCTCCAGGGTCCGGACACCGACCCAGAGGCGGCGCGACGGCTGGCCCAGGCCATCGCCGACGGGGCGCCGGTCAATGTGGATATTCTGAACTACAGCAAGGACGGCAAGCCGTTCTGGAACGCCCTGCAGATCAGCCCCGTGCATAACGCCGAGGGCCTGCTCGTCTATTTCATCGGCTCGCAGATCGACGTCACCGCCCGGAAGAACGCCGAGAACCGACTCGTCGCCGATCGCGAGGGCCTGGTGTCTGCGGCCACGGAACAGGCCAGGGCCGCCGAGCAGGCCGTGGCCGAGCGCACGGCGCTGCTCCACGAGGTCGATCACCGGGTCAAGAACAACCTGCAGCTCATCAGCTCCCTGCTGGTCCTGCAGACGCGGCGAACCGAAGACCAGCGCACAAGGGTCGCGCTCCAGTCGATGTTGTCGCGGGTCAGCGCCATCGCCACGGTGCACCGGCGCCTGTTCCAGAGCCGCGACCTGGAACGCTTCGACGTGGCCGCCTTCGTTCGCGACCTGGTCGGCGACGTGTCATTGAGCCGGGACGAGGTCGAGGTCGATCTGGATCTGCAGAGCATTGAGATCGCCGCCGCCCAGGCCGCGCCCCTGGCCCTGGCGGTCAACGAGCTGTTGGACAACGCCTTCGCCCACGGTCTGGCCGAGGGCCGCGCCGGCAGGCTGGGCGTGCGGGTCCAGCGCCAGAATGGCCATTATGTGATCGAGATCTGTGATGACGGGCCAGGCCTACCGCCCAGCGGACAGTTCGCGCCGGGATTTGGTCTGACGATTGTGGGGCTGCTGGCGCAACAACTGCGCGCCGAGCTGCGTTTTGAACCCACGACTCCCGGCGTGCGCGCCATTCTCGAATTGCCCGTCAACGCCTAGGTCCCCATGTCCAACCCCCTGTCCGTGCTGATCGTCGAGGATGAGGCCCTGCTGGCCGTCGAACTCGGCTTCCTGGTGGAGGAGGCCGGTTGCGTCGAGGTCGGGCACGCGCTGGACTCCGCCGTGGCGGTGCAGATGGCCGGCAGGCTGAAGCCGGACATCGCCCTCGTGGATGTTCATCTGGCCGACGGCCCCACTGGCGTCGATGCGGCGCGAGAGATCGTCGCCCACCACGGGGCGATGGTGCTGTTCATGACCGCCAATGTGAAGCGCCTGCCTGACGATCTGGCCGGCGCCTGCGGCGTGATCGGGAAGCCCTATACGGACCGCGCCGTCCGCCGCGCCCTGACCTATCTCGCCCACTGCCTGGAGCGGGGGTGCGCCGACGCCCCGCCGCCGCCGGGCCTGACCCTGTCCGACAGCTACGCCGCCCGTTGGGGCGTGCAACCCCTCGAAAAGACGGCTTAGACGATCATGACGCCGAGCTTTCTGCCCGAGGTGGTCGGTTTCTGCGCCGGCCTGTGTTCGATGGTGAGCTTCACCCCCCAACTGATCAAAACCTGGCGGGAGCGGGACGCGCGGTCGATTTCCCTGCGCATGTACGTGGTGACCGTCACCGGCTTCAGCCTCTGGGTGACCTATGGGGTGATGATCGGCAGTTTGCCGGTGATGCTGACCAATTCGGTCTGCCTGGTTCTGTCGGGACTTATCCTGGCGCTGAAGTGGCGCTTCTCGCGGCCCGACTATGTGGCCCGGCGCGAGGGCGTCGGCGAAGCGGTTGGCGCCGGCACGGTGGGTCACTAGGATTACGGCGACTCCCGCGCCCCGGGCGTGGGCGCAGGACGCCGTTTCCCAGGACAGATCATGACCGATCGGATCGCCGAAGCCGACGCCGCCTTGAAGGCTGGCCGTCTCGATGACGCTATCGCCCTAACTGAAGCCGCCCTGCAGGAGGCGCCGCGTTCGCCGCTGCGGCTCTATCTGAACTTCACCAGCCTGCTCTATCGCAAGGGCATGTTCGAACGGAGCGTCCGGTGGTGCCGCGCCGGCCTGGAGGTCTATCCCAGGGACGCCGATCTCTGGAATGTCCTGGGCGTGTGCCTGCGCCGGATGGGCGAGTCGGGCCAGGCCCTGGAGGCGCTGAACGCCGGGCTGAAGCTCAATCCCAAGCACGACGGGCTGCTGCACAACAAGGGCAACGTCCTCAACGACATGAAGGACGGGCCAGGCGCCGTGGCGGTGTTCAGCCGGCTGGTGCGCACCACCCCCACCAACGCCGAGCTGCAGCGCGCCCTGGGCCGTGGCCTGTGGGCGTCGGGGGAGTTTGAGAAGGCCGAGATGCGGCTCCGGTTGGCCACGCGGCTCAAGCCCGATCTCATCGACGCCTGGCTGGACCTCTCGTCCCTGCGGGCCGAAGCCCAGGACGCCGCCGCCGCGCTCGCGATTTTGGACGAGGGCTTGAAGGCCACGTCCCACCCTCGGCTGATGGAGGCCAAGGCGGTGGCCATCCGCCGCGCCCAGAAGTTCCGTCAGGCCGAAGCCTATCTCAAAGAGATCCTGGAGGCTCATCCGGAGGAGGCGTGGGCGCACTATCAGCTGGGCGGCGTGATCAGCGACTTCGACCGCCCGCGGGCCAATATTCATCTGCGCCGAGCGGTGGAGCTTAAGCCCGACGAAGTGGAGTACCGAATGGCCCTGGTGGAAAGTCTGGCCCGCTCCCGGCACGGCGACGAGGCCGCCCATCTGGATGACGCCTATACCGAGTTGAAGGCCGCCCGCGCGCAAGGCCCCCTGAGGAGCGCCGCCCAGCTGAAGGTGGCCTCTGAGATTCTCTCCCGGGTGGCCGACTTTGAGACCTTGGACGCTGTCTGCGACTTTACGGAGACCGGCCGGCTGTGGGCCACCCAGGGCCGCCACACCGCCCTGCTAAGCCAACTGTCCCGCGTCAAGACCCCGGAAGACCGCGACGAGCTGATCCATCAGCACCGCACCTGGGGCGAGTTCGTCCAGGAACGCGTGAAGCGCTATCCCCTGCGCCGCCCCAAGGCGCCGCGGCCGGACAATGGCAAGATCCGGCTCGGGATCATGTCGTCGGATCTGCGGATGCACCCGGTGGCCTACTTCTCCCTGCCCCTGTTCCAGAACATCCCGCGCGACCGGTTCGAGGTCTATTGCTACTCCTTCTATCAGGGCCAGGAGGACAACCTTCAGAAGCGCATCGCCAGCTTGGTGGACGTCTTCCGCTGGGAGCAGGAGATCAGCGACTTCGACGCCGCCCAGATGATCTGTGACGACCAGCTGGACATGCTGATCGAGCTGGGCGGTTCCACCCACATGAACAAGCTCAATGTGATGGCCTGGAAGCCCGCGGCCCTGCAGGCCAGCTGGCTCGGCTATCCGCATTCCTCAGGCCTGAGCACCATCGACTATCTGATCGTCGATCCCTATCTCGTCCCGCCGCGGCGGGACCTGCTGATCGAGCAGCCGCTGCTGATGCCCTCGAGCTGGATCGCCATGGGAGAGCTGGCCTTTCCGGAGCGGCCCATGGCCGCCGAGCCGCCGGTGGTGGCCAATGGCTATGTCACCTTCGGGACGGCCAACAACCCCTACAAGTACAGCCGCGCCATGGTGGCCGAATGGGCCAAGGTGACCGCCGCGGTCCCCGATTCCCGCTTCCTGTTCGTCCGGCCCGAGGGCGGCACGGCGGCCTTCCGGGACAATGTCAGCGCCATCTTCGAGGCCGAGGGGGTCAGCCGGGATCGGTTGCGCTTCGAGGCGGTGCGCGGCGCGCACATGCCCTTCTACAACGAGATGGACATCACCCTGGACACCTTCCCCCAGACCGGCGGCACGACGACCTGCGAGTCGCTCTGGATGGGGGTGCCGGTGGTGACCCTGGTGGGGCCTGGCCTGTTCGAACGGCTGAGCCTGTCCATCCTGGGCAATGCCGGTCTGTCCGATCTTTGCGCCGGCGACCTCGACGCCTATCTGCAGACCGCCGTGAAGCTGGCCGGCGATGTGAAGCGGCTGACCGACCTGCGGCAGAACCTGCGATCGACCCTCAAGGCCAGCCGCCTTGGGCAGACCAAGACCTTCGCCCAGGACTTCTATCGGATGATCGACGCCGCCGTGACCCGCAGCCAGAAGGCCAAGGTCCCGGCCAACGAGGTCGCCTAACCCCGGAAGAAGTTGGGCGCCCGGAGGGCTTCGCGCAATAGCACCCGCGGGTCGCGAGGGGCGAAGATCGGAAGAGCACACGTCTGAACTCCAGTCACGTCGTAATCTCGTATGCCGTCCTCTGCTTGAAAAAAAAAACCAACTACC